>CAZKRQ010000182.1:0-4815 GCA_964555125.1 uncultured Oscillospiraceae bacterium | reverse complement strand
GAAAAACCATGAGAAGCACGCCGCAGTCGGAAAGCGAGGCAGTGAGAATGCCGCTGAGCGCAACGCAGGACCCAACCGACAGGTCAATGCCGCCGGCCAGAATGACGATGGTCATGCCGATCACAACGATACCCTTTGCGCAGTTTTGTTTGAAAAGATTGGTGATGTTGGTGTAAGAGAGAAACGTGTCATAAAAGAGCGCCGCGAAAATCACAAATAAGAGCAGCGCGGCGTAAACGCCGTATTCATTGAAGAGCTTTTTGATCCTGACCGAATGGATATTCCGTTTCATAGGTGGTTTCCTCCGCGTCATCGATTTGCTTTATCCCGCTGGAGATACACGGCTGCGAGAACAACCGCGGCTTTAACCACAAGCGAGTAGGCATGAGGAATATTGTTCATATTGATCGTGACGGTGATCAGCTGCATCACAAGCGCGCCGATCACAGCGCCGACCAAATAGATTTTTCCGCCGCTCAGCGAAGTGCCGCCAATCGCGACGGCGGCGATCGCGCTGATCTCGATTTCTGAGCCGATCGAGTTGGGGTCGGCGCTGCCGATGCGCGAAGTATCGATGACCGAAGCGATGCCGGCGAGCACGGCGATGAGCACATAGGTCATCATCAGGGTCCAGCGGGTGTTGATGCCAACCAGCGTGGAAGCGCGCGCATTTTCGCCGATCGCCTGCACGTTGAAGCCGAAACGCGTGTTCTTCACAACAAAGATCATGACGGCCGAAAGAATCAGCGCGATAAAAACCTGAATGGGAATACCGGCGATTTTGAAGAGTCCAATATCGGTGAAGCCGTTATCATAAAACGAAATGATTTTTCCGTCGTTGAGCACCTGCGCAATGCCGCGGCCTGCGATGTAGAAAATCAAGGTAACGATAATAGGCTGAATATTGAAAACGGTAATCATCGCGCCGTTGAATAGCCCGATTACAACCGCCACAGCCAACGCGGCGAGGATTGCCAACACAGTCGGCGCATTCTTTTCAATCAACAGGCAGCACACAACGCTGGAGACAGCCATTGTCGCGCCGACAGAGATGTCGATTCCGCCTGCGCCGATCACAACAGCCATACCGATGCTGACCAAGATAACGCTGAACGCCTGCATCCCGAGATTGATAAACGTGCTCAGCTTCATAAAATTCTGCGTGAAGATCATATTGAACAGGAGCAAAATGGCAAACACGCAAAATGAACCGTACATTTTAATGAAATCGCTCTTTGACATGCGATTTCGGGTGATACTTTTGCTTTTCATGGTGATATACTCCGATTCGCTCGATTTGTCAGGATGCATGTCCCTGGGCGATGATCTCCAAAATCTTGTCTTCAGAAAGGTCATCTGTGTTGTTATATTCGCCGAGCGGCGCCCCGTCGCGGATGACAATGACACGATCGCTGTTGCGCACAATTTCTTCCATTTCGGACGAGATGAGCAGAACGGCAATCTTCTCTTTGGCCAATGTGCGGATCAGCTCCTCAATTTCGGCCTTGGCTCCGACATCGATGCCGCGCGTCGGCTCGTCCAGAATGATAAGCTTGGGATGCAAACACATCCAACGCGAAAGGATAACCTTTTGCTGGTTTCCACCGCTCAGATATTTTATTCTCTGTTCGGAGGAGGGTGTTTTAATGCGCATATTGCCGATATAATCCTGCGCGAGTTTTTCCTGTTCTTTGCGCTGCACAATGCCGGTGTGGGTGATTTTGGGGAGAATCGCGGCAGTCATGTTCTCTTTGACAGACATATTGGGCAGGATTCCCTCCAGCATCCGGCTCTCGGAGCAATAGGCGACCCCGGCCTGAATGGCGTCTTTTGGCCGCCGGAAACGGACAGGCCGGCCATCGAGCAGAAGCTCGCCGGTATAGGATGTGTCCGCACCAAAGATAATGCGCGCGATCTCAGTTCTGCCGGATCCCAACAGCCCGGCAAGGCCAACAACCTCGCCCTCTCGAATCGAAAAGCTCATGCCGCGAAGCTTGGTCTTGGTCGAAATATCGCGCACCTCGATCACCGTTTTTGCCTCATCGAGCGCGGTGTCCCGCTGCCTTTTCTTCTTTGTGATCGCGGAAGCGTCGCGGCCGATCATCTTCGAGATCAGCTCCAGTCTGGAAAGCTTTTCCTTCGGATATTCTCCGACCAGCTCGCCGTCTTTTAGGATTGTGAGATAATCACAAATTTCATAGATTTCGTTGAGTCTGTGGCTGATAAAAATCACGGCGATCCCCTTTGCCTTCAGCCGGCGGAGAATATCGAAGAAAACGCGCACTTCATTTTCGTCAAGAGAAGAGGTCGCTTCGTCCACGACCATAATCTTCGCGTTGAGCGACATCGCGCGAACAATCGCGACCATTTGCTGCATGGGCGTGCTTAAATCGCTGACAAGCGCTTTGACGTCAATATCAAGACCGATGCTGCGCATCAGCTCGCGGGACTGATTTTCGACTTGTCCCCAGTCGATTTTCCCCATCTTTTTCGGCTGGCGACCCAGAAAAATATTCTCGCAGACGCTGAGATTTGGGACAAGATTAATTTCCTGATAGATGGTGCTGATTCCGAGAGACTGCGCTTCGGTCGAAGAGGACGGCGCGATTTCCTCTCCGCAAAAGAGGATCTCTCCGCTGTCTTTTTGATATATGCCGGTCAAAATTTTGATCAGCGTCGATTTCCCGGCGCCGTTTTCTCCCATAAGGGCGTGAATCTCACCTTTCGCAACCTGAAAACTCACATCCTTGAGCGCCTGTACACCGGGGAACGCTTTACTGATATGATTCATCGAGAGCACTATATCTCGCATGTCAGAAACCTCCTGAAAGATGGGGAAGAGGCCGAAGCCCCTTCCCACCTGCTCCTCATTCTATTTACCACGCAACCTCGATGAGTTCGTCGGTGACGTTGTCGATCGTGAAGATGCGGCCGTCGTTCTGAATGTATTTTTCGACACTCTGGCCTGCCTCCAGCTTATCGATCACCTCGAAAGCTTTGTCGAAATAGGGGCTGCATTCAACGGAACCGAGCATCTCGCCGGCCTTGATCGCCTTGAGCGCGTCCGCATAGCCGCCGACGCCAACCACCATCACATCGACGCCGGGGGTGTATCCGGCGGCCTTGAGAGCCTGAATCGCACCAATCGCGCTGTCATCATCGTGCGCAAAGACGGCGTCGATCGTGTCTCCGTGCGCCTGGATCAGATTTTCCATAACCTCCTGCGCGTCGGCGCGGTTGAAATTGCCGACCTGCGAGGCAATAACGGTCATGTTATCCTTGTCCTCGATATAAGCGTGGAAGCCCTCGTGACGCTTTATGCCGCTATCGGCTCCGGGCGTGCCCTCGATCTCAACGATATTACAGGCTTCGCCCTTAAAATAGTTGTCCAGCAAAACGGCGCACTGCTCGCCTTCCCAGACAAAATCCGCGGAGACCTGCGTGACATACTCGCCCTCGGTGTTGCGGTCAATCAGGATAACGGGGATGCCGGCGTCCGCCGCCATTTGAAGCACGGTCTCAAACCCGGTTGTTTCACGAGGGGGAAGCAGAATATAGTCGGGCTTTTGCGCGATTACGTCCTCGACGTCGGAAACCTGTTTCGCCGTATCACTCTGACCGTCGGTAAAAATCAGATTCCAGCCGCGCTCCTCGCAGGCCGCCTTGATCCAGTCGGTCTCCGCAATGCGCCAGGTGTTATAGTTGCCGATTTGACAAAACGCGATTGTCAATGCTCCGTTCGTGTCGCCGTCTGGCGTGTCCCCTTCCGGCGTCGTGTTGGGCTTATCGCCCGAGCTACAGGCGGTCAACGCAAACAGCAGAGCGAATGTGAGCAGAAATGTCAAGAACTTCTTCATTTTCGAGCCTCCATATTGTTATTTTTGAGCGAAATATGCTCATATAATGATTTAAATTGTAGCAAAAAATCGAGAATAGTCAACTACACGCAAGAATTTTCTACTGAATCAACAAGAAATTAGAATTCCCCTTCATCAAAACGACGAATAATCGCTCAAAGTCAATAAAAAATGATGAAAAAATCTAAAAACAGCTTGTATTTGCTGTGATTTATGGTAATATAATGAACATAACTGATTATTAAGGAGCGAAACATGCACCTGTCATCAAGAAAGCAGGAGATAATGGACCTCTTGCGTGAGCAAAAAAACGTTCGGGTCAGCGATCTGGTCGACCGTCTGGGCGTCGCCCCGGCGACAGTGCGTCGGGATATTGTCTCTCTGGCAAAAGAGGGGCTGATTTCGAGAACGCACGGAGAAATCCACGTGGCCGAAATGCCACGTGCAATCCCCTCGATGGATATGCGAAGCAATCTGTTTGCGGCGGACAAGCAGACCATCGGGCGGTTTGCGGCATCTCTGATCTCACCCGGAAAAATCGTAGTTGTGGATTCGGGCACAACGACACTGGCTCTGGCGCAGCATTTGGCAAAAGAACCCGTCACCGTGCTCACAAATTCCCTTCAGGTGTGCTGCGCGCTGGCGAACGGAAAGGCGACAGCAATCGCCAGCGGCGGTATGCTGGAATCCTCGCACATGTGCTTTTTGGGGCCGGACGCGGAATATTTTTTCAGAAGGCACGAATCGGACATCTTGTTTTTGGGCACAACGGGCGCAAGCGGAACTTCGGGCTTTACAACCTCCTCCCCGCTGCAATACAATTTAAAACAGGTCATGCTGCAAACTGCGAAGAAAAAATATGTGCTTTGCGATTTGAGCAAATTCAACTCGACAAACCTGTATTTATTCGCTCAGTTCTCCGAGATCGATGGAATCATCACGACCCGGCCGGAGGAAA
>CAZKRQ010000181.1:0-4838 GCA_964555125.1 uncultured Oscillospiraceae bacterium | reverse complement strand
ATCGACCGAAAGCGCCGGTTTCTGAAACAAATGCGAAAGTTTCGCAAAAATGTCAAGGAAAGGATTCAGCTGTGCGTTGGTTTCATAAAAACAAAGCGACCGCATCGACAGCAAGAAGCACAGGCGCTATGTTCTCAAGCCCCAGCGTTCCTTCGAAGGGCGCCGCGTCCTTCGGCTTCGCAGGCACGACGGGCGCTTCGTTTTCTGATTTCATCACCGCCGTATACTGCTTTTCCACCGCAGCTCGCCGAGATAAAGCGCCGTTTTCCTGATTGCAGCAATACAGGCGAACGCGCCGCCCGGTCCGCGCATTCGCCCTGCGCCGGCGGGCGCTACAGCTTCGGCGCATAATCGGCGCTTGAAGGTAAAGAGCCCTGGGCAACGAAGTCGGCACCTGTAAAAGCACAGAGGAGGCGATTGGGGATGAGTGTTGAATATCCGGCGCAAATTGGCTATACTTACACCAATACCACTGTAAAACAAGGAGATCATCTATGAACTGGCTGTATCGTCTTGATTATAAATACGGCAGACGCGCGATTCCGAATCTGATGCTCTACATTGTCATCGGGCAGTTTATCGTTTTTGCGGTGAATCTGTTTTATCCTGCGCTGGGCCTGTCGTCGGTCATCGCGCTCGACCGCGATCTCATCTTTCGCGGGCAGATCTGGCGTGTTGTGACCTTTTTGTTTGAGCCGATGAACTCGGGCCCGTTGTGGATTCTGATTTCCATGTATTTTTACTGGTTTATCGGCAGCTCGCTCGAGAACGAGTGGGGCAGCTTTAAATTCGATTTTTACTACCTTGTGGGCGCGCTGATGACGGTGATTTTCGCGCTCATCACGGGCTACGGCGTCAACATGTATCTCAATCTCTCGCTGTTCGTCGCGTTCGCGATCATGTGGCCCAACCAGGAATTTTATGTTTTTTTCGTGCTCCCGGTCAAGGCGAAATACCTCGCCCTGCTCGACGTGATCCCGATGCTGATCGGTCTCGTGACGGGTTCGTGGCCCTTGCGCGGTTCAATCGCCGCGTCGGTCCTTATGCTCGCGATCTTTTTCGGCGGCGACTTGATGCGCACGCTGAAAAACCGCCGCGCGTATCAGCAGACACGTCGCAATTTCCGCTCGCAGATGAACGACTGGGAGCGGAACCAGAGAAAATACTGAAGCGGCGGGGTGCGCGGGCATGAATCGGTTTGGAAAACGCGCGCTGTGCGCACTGGTTGTCGCGGCGCTGGCGGTTGGCTTCGCATCCGGCGTGTCGGCCGCGCCGCCGTTGGAAAAGGAGGAGCTCCCGCTGCGCGGCGGCGAGCTGAGGGTTCGGCCGGAGAGCCCGACGGTGGCTGTCGGCGGATGGATTGACTGGCTTGTCGAGCGGGACGGGGAACCGCTGACCTACATAGACCTGACCTATGAGATCGTCGAGGGCGCGGACTGCGCCGCCGTCTATTATGACGGCAGCCTGCGGGGGCTGGGCGAGGGGCGGGTCGTCGTCAGGGCCTATCTCGACGAGGAGCCTTCGGTTTGCGGTTTTGGCGAGGTCGAGGTGGTCGCATCGGAAGACGCGAATGTGTTTACCCAAACGAGTCCCGGCGGCGCGATGGCGGCCTATGACCCCGCATTTGAGGCGCAGCTCGAGGCGTTTCCGCCGAGCTACCGACCGGCGCTGCTCGCGCTGCATGGCAAATATCCGCAATGGGTGTTTCAGCCCCTTTTTGTGGGGCTTGATTTTTGGGAATCGGTCGAGATCGAGAGCCGCGGCAACCGCAACCTGACGCTGCGGACCAACTTTTCCAGCACGCTCAAGAGCTATCTGCCGGGCGACTATGACCGCGAAAGCGGCCAGTTTATCAACAAGGACACCGGCTGGGTTTCGACCAACGCGATCCCGGTCGCGTATTTTATGGACCCGCGCAACTTCCTCGACGAACAGGGGATATTTCAATTTGAGTCGCTGCGCTATGACGCGGCCTTTCACACGCTCGAGGGCGTCGAGGGCATTCTCGCGGGCAGCTTTATGGGCGGCGCGGCGATGGATTACCTCGACGCGGACGGGAACCGCGTTGCGGACAGCACCACCTATGCCGCGGCGATCCTGAGCGCGGCCGTTGAGACCGGGGTGAATCCCTATTATCTCGCGGCGAAGATTCGGGGCGAGATCGGCTCGACGCCGAGCCGCAGCGCCTCGGGCGACTGCGCGGGCTATGAGGGGCTCTACAACTTCTATAATATCGGCGCGACCGACGGCGAGGGCAATATCGAGCGCGCGCTGGCGTGGGCGTCGCAGGGCGAGAGCTATAACAGGCCGTGGACCTCGCCGGCGGCCTCGATTCTCGGCGGCGCGATGTATATAGCCGAAAACTATATCGCCAGCGGGCAGGATTCGGGCTATCTGCAAAAGTGGAACGTCGCGCCCTATACGACGTCGACGGTGTATCTGCACCAGTATATGACCAACGTCTCGGGTGCGCTTTCGCAGGCGATCAGCGCCTACAACGGCTATGCGGAGATCGGCCTGCTCGACGCGCCGGTCATCTTCTCCATCCCGGTATATGACAATATGCCCGAGCCGGGCGGCGGATCGCTTGCGCCCGGCTTTGCGCAATACGCCACGGTCAGCGCGCCGGTGTATGTGCGCCGCGCGCCCCACGCTTCGGGCGAACCGCAGGGCGCGCGGCTGATGCCGGGCACGACCGTCAGGATCCTGCGCAGCGCCGGCACCGACGCGGCCTATTTCATGAGCTGGCTTTTTTATCCGTTCTGGTATGAGATCGAGTTTGAGCAGGGCGGCCGGACATGCACCGGCTATGTCAGCGAGGCGTTTGTGAGCGTCGGGGCGAACCGCGTGCTGCAGGTGGGGGAGAGCGTGTCCGCAGCAGCGCTCGCGCCGGGCGCGGCGGGCGGCGGCGTGCGGTGGGTGAGCGAAAACACCGCCGTGGCGCAGATCGGCGACGGCGGCAGCGTGACGGCGGTCGGCCCGGGCCGCACGACCCTCGTCGGCTGGACGGCCGACGGCGCGTTTTGCGAGGTCGGCGTTTTGGTGGCGTAGCGGTTAAAGTGACTGCGGCAGGCCCCGGTTTACACCGGGGCCTGCCGCTTGCACAAACGCCGTGGGGGCAAAACCAAAATCACGGAGAGTCCGGATGGGGGCATGAGATCCAGCCGAACGCGGGCGGGACGAAAGGGCGCGCCCCCCCCGGTGTTCAGTCGATCACGGTCGGCGTGCGCCCGATGCCGACGACCATATTGGTCAGCCGTGTCCATGTCTGGCATCCGCACACACCGTCGACGGCCAGCCCGGCGGCGCATTGCCAGGCCGAGAGAGCTCGCTGTGTGTTCTCGCCGAACACGCCGTCCAGCGTGTAGGTGGAGTAGCCGAGCGCGTTGAGCGCGTCCTGCAAAATCAGCACATAGGTGTTGCGGTGGCCGGTGCGCAGTGTGGGGTATCCGGCGGTTCCGCCGCAGGCCGGCGTGCCGTAGCGGCGGTCGAAATGCACCCAGGTCGGGGTGAGGTTGAGCGGCTCGACATAGCCCCACACGCCGAGATTGTTCGCTGTGTTCCAGAGCTGCTGGCGGCCCGCGGCGCTCAGATTCTGCCCGACGTCAAAGGACACGCCGGCATAGTGCTGGCTCGTCAGGCCGTGTCCGCCCTCCCAGATGCGCTTAAAGGCATAGCCGACAAAAATGCCGCGCCCATAGGTGCGCCGGGTGAGATTCCAGCATTCCATTGCGCGCGTGGTGGTCCAGAGTGTCGGCGAGGTGGAAGAGCCGCGAAATTCCCGCACGAGAAGGGTGTTGCCATAGGAATAGGGCATCGGCTCGTCTTCGGCGACGGTGAAATTATAGATCTGATTCGCATCCGAATCATAGACAAGAATGCGTGCCATAGAAATTCCTCCAAATCACAGGTTTGCAAAAGAGCGGTTAACCTTATGGTATGCGAAGGCCCGCGCGGGAGTGCGTGAACGCGAAGGGAGGAGCGCGGCGATTTCTGCAAACGGGCGGGCCGTCCGCCGGTTCCGGCGCTTTCCACGCCGCAGGAGGGGGGAAATGCAAATAGAAGCCCTGCACGCAGGAGAGTTCCCGCGATCAGTCGGTTATTGCAAACGGATGGGCGCTGTGATAAAATGGCAGTCAGGCGGCGGTGGGGACGCAGCGGACGGCGTATGCGCGCCGGCCGCCGCTGTTTTTAACGCGAAGGGCGGCTGTAGAGGGCCGTATTCTCTGAGGAGGAACAGCTTTATGCGGTGTAAAAAAACGCTGGCGGCGGCTTTGACAGCGCTGGCGCTGTTGACCGGGTGCTCGGGAGAAAAGGAGAGGGACAGCGCCTATATCGACACGACCCCGATGTCCCAGACGACGGGGATCGAGGACGAGGCGATCAGCCTGTCCGGCGCGCCCGCGCCCGCCATTCCCGATGTGCTGCGCCCCGAGGCGACGGGCGAGGCGACGCAGGAGAACGACAGGGCTGTTGTGGATTATTCCAATATGGCGGACGGCTATGTCATGGTGCGGTGCGGCGGCGCGGGCAAGCGGTTGAAGGTGCAGGTCGAGGGCCCCACATCCGCCGGGAGCGGGATCAAGTATACATACGATCTGCCCGCGGACGAGTGGACGACCTTTCCGCTCTCGGACGGCAACGGCGACTATCGCGTGACGGTGTTTGAAAACGTCGAGGACAACCGCTATGCCACGCTGCTTTCCGCGTCGATCAGCGTCGATTTGCAGGATGAGTTCGCGCCGTTCATCCGCCCCAACCAATATGTCAACTATGAGGACGCGGTGAACACGATCACCATGGCCGCGCAGCTCACGGCGGGGGTCGACGACCCGCTG
>CAZKRQ010000180.1:0-4842 GCA_964555125.1 uncultured Oscillospiraceae bacterium | reverse complement strand
CCTTGACTTTTCGGGAAGAGGAGGAGCCGCGGAGCGGACGAGAATGCGCAGCTTGCCTGCGCGTTTGAGGCAGCGGCGCGCGCGACGACGCAGCGCGCGAAGTTTTCCCGAACAGGGGAAACGGAGCCAAGCGGACTTTGCGACGACGAGCGACGACGCGCGACGACGCGCGACGACGCGCAACCGCCGGTTGACAAAAAGAAACGGCGGGTTGGTTGCAATTACGCGATTTTTTGCGCAACAATAAAAGCGAAAAAAGCGATGCACCGCTTCGTGCGTTGCGCAGACAAGGAGGCAAACCCCAATGACAACGGGAGAAAAAATCGCGGCGCTGCGCCGCGCGAGCGGTCTCAACCAGGAAGAACTCGCCGAACGGCTCGGTATTTCGCGGCAGGCGGTCTCCAAATGGGAGGCGGGTATGGCCGCGCCCAGCACCGAAAAATACAGGGAGCTGAGCCGGATCTTCGGCGTGTCGGTCGACGAGCTGTTGAACCCGGATACGACCCAGAAACAGGAAGAGAGAAAAATTGGCGAGATAAGCGGGGAACCGGCGGAACAGGACCGGCACGGATTCTGGCGCGCCCGCGGCAAACACATCGCCGCCGCTGCCGCGGCAGCGGTCGCCCTGGGATGGATCGTCGCGCTGCAAATCCAGCTCGGGGCGATCCAAGCCCAGCTTGAGCAGGTGCGTCAGCTCGCGCAGAGCCGCGGCGACATCATCACGATCCCACAGAGCCCCGCGCAGGAGAGCGAGCTGACCGACTGGAGCGCGCAGATTCTCGAATACGACCGCAGGACCGAGACGGTGCTCCTGCACGCCGAGGCCGTGCCCCGCAGCTACGGCGAGGGCGCCGGCGCGCAGTTCTGCGTGCGCGGCGCGGGCTATGACGCGGCGTTTGACGCGGCGTTCGAGAACGGCTGCTTTGCGGCGCAGATGGAGCTTCCCGCCGATGTGGAGGGCAACCTCTCGCTCTATCTGCTGATGACCCAAGACGGGGAGAGCCGCAACATTTTTGTGCAGGAGCTCGGCAACCTTGCCGCGTGCTTCCGTTTGGTCTGCAACGCGGCGGTCGAGCACGCCGTCCTCTCGGATACGGCCCTGCGCGACGTCAGCGCTTCGGTCGAGATTCAATGCGCGGAACCGCTGTATAGCCTCGACAGCCGGTCCTTTCAGACGGTGCGGGCCTATCCCGTGCGCGGCACGGTTTCGCTGTATATCGACGGCGAAAAGATCGAGACGCAGGCGCTCGACCTTTCCGATCCTGTGTCCGGCGATACCGAAGCCGCCGTGAACGCGGACGATTCGGAGCAGGTCGGGGGAACGACCGTCTATTTTGTCTATTTTAAAAACGTGTCCCTCGACAACAGGCCGGAGGATTTTTGGGTGGAGGCCGAGCTCACCGACAACTACGGCCGGGCGTATACCTGCCGCTCAAAGGGATAGACCGTTCGCGCTTGCGCGGGTGCCGGCGGTTCGATCCGACCGCAGACAGAAAAAGCGCCGCCGGAAAACCGGCGGCAAAATGAAAAATTCGAGAAGTAAGATTACAGAGGGAATGCTCTTATAGTATAGCCTGTCCGCCGTTGTGATTGTGTCGAAAAATGGGGCGCATTTTCGTTGTTTTTCCACTGTTTTTTTTGTAACGGAAATGTTACAATTTAATCGGGATAAGCATCCCGCAACTTTTCCAAAGGAGGCAACTCGAATGAAGCTGAAAATGTTGGGACGTAAGGTCACGCTCAAACAGAATTTCATCGACATGGCCGAAAAGAGGATGAAGAAGCTCGACAAATTCTTTAACGACGACGCGGAGGGCCAGATCACCGTCACCGTCGGGAAGGATTGGCAGACCGTTGAGGTCACGGTCAAGAGCAGGGGCTTTATTTATCGCGCCGAAAAATCGGCGCCGGATATGGAGACCGCGTTCGCGGAGGCGGTCGACCTGCTGACGCGGCAGATCGTCAAAAACAAAGAGCGTCTTGGGGCGCGCGTCAAGCGCGCGGAGGTCGAGGTGCAGGCCGCGGATTATGCGGACACGGAGGGCGAGGAGTATGTGATCGCCCGCGAAAAGAGGTTTGTCGTCGAGCCGATGACGATTGATGACGCGATTTTGCAGATGAACATGCTGGGCCACAGCTTTTTCCTGTTCCGCGACATCGGCTCGGGCGAGCTGAACGTCGTATACCGCCGTCACGACGACGCCTACGGCTTGTTAATTCCCGAAATCTGAGTTATAATAGAGCATGACTGGAAGTGCCGCGGTATTTCACCGCGGCACTTTTCAGAAAGACGGGCGCGGGCCCTTTCAAAGAGGATGATGAAATTTGCAATGCGTTGCGACCTGCGGCTTCGGGCTGGAGTCGGTGCTGTCCTTTGAGCTGAAAAAACTGGGCTTCGCGTCGGTTGCGGCGCACGACGGCCGGGTCTCGTTTGAGGCGGATGCGCAGGGCGTCGCGCGCGCCAACCTCTGGCTGAGAACCGCCGAGCGGGTGCTCGTCGAGCTCGCGCGCTATCCGGCGCCCGATTTCGACGCCCTGTTCGACGGCGCGGCGGCGATTCCGTGGGGCGAATATATCGGCCGCACCGACGCGTTCCCCGTCAAGGGCTATTGCATGAACAGCGCGCTGAGCAGTGTGCCCGCCTGCCAGTCGGTTTTGAAAAAGGCGGTCGTCAGCCGCCTGCAAAGGGATCACGACACCCTGTTTTTGACCGAAAAAAGCGGCGTGACCATGCGCATTCAGTTCGCGCTGGTCAAGGACGAGTGCACGCTCATGCTCGATACCTCGGGCGACGGGCTGCACAAGCGGGGCTACCGGCCGCTGTTAAACGAGGCCCCGATCAAGGAGACGCTGGCGGCCGGCATCTGCGATCTCGCGCGTGTGTTCCCCGAGAGCAGCGTGCTCGACCCCTTCTGCGGCTCGGGGACCCTCGTCATCGAGGCGGCGCTGCGCGCGCGCAATCTCGCGCCGGGGCTGAACCGCCCCTTCGCCGCCGAGCAGTATGGATTTATCGGCAAGGCTGCGTTCGACCGGGCGCGCGAGGAGGCGCGGGATCTGATCCGAAAGGATGCGCCCTTTTTCGGCCTGGGCAGCGACATCGACCCCGCGGCGGTCGCGCTCGCGCGGGAGAACGCGAAGCGGGCGGGCGTGGCGGATTGCGTCGATTTTGAGGCCGGCGACGCGACAAGGCTGCTCGCCGAGGAGGGGGATATTCTGCTCGCCAACCCGCCCTACGGCGAGCGCCTGATGAGCGGGGGAGAGGTCGAAAAGCTCTACCGCGCGTTCGGAGAGAATCTGCGCGGGCAGCGCTTTAAGGGCCTGTATCTCATCAGCAGCCACCCTGAGTTTGAAAAGTGGTTCGGCAAAAAGGCGGCCCGGCGGCGCAAGCTCTATAACGGGATGCTGCCCTGTCAACTATACATGTATTTTTGAGGTTATGATGGTGTTCAGAGAAGATTTCGAGGTGGAGCGAACGCCGCAGGGCAGGCTGCGGATCTGCGCGGCGCGGCCCGGCGTTTGCCGGCTATACTGGTCGAAAAAGGCGGACGGCTTTTGCGACGACAACGACCTCGGCGCGTTTGAGGGGGAGACAGAAGTCGACGACCCGACGCCGAACGGACGCTGCTATTTCCACATCCTGCATGACGGCGGCTATTCGGTCGCGGCGCAGAAGCTCTGGTTTGTCGACGGGCTGGATAATCTGCGCGAGCTCGGCGGCTACAACACCGCCGACGGAAAAGCCTTTGTGCGGTTCGGGCAGTTTTACCGCTCAAACCGTCTGTGCGGCCTTACGCAGACGGGGCGGAGGCAGTTTGAAAAGCTCGGCGTGCGGCAGATCGTGGATTTTCGCGTCCCGGTCGAGATCGAGGGCAGCGAGGACCCCGCGTTCGACTCGATCGAGTATCTCAACGTAAAGCCGATCGCGCAGGACAGCCGCTGCTTTCACATGGGCTTTGCGGATATGCTGACGGCCGATACCGAGACGATCCTCGGTATGCGGGATGCACTGTATGCGCACTATCAGGAGATCCCGTTCGGATCAGACGCCTACCGCGCGCTGTTCGGGCTCATCAAGAGGGGGCGAACCCCGCTGGTTTTTCACTGCACGGCGGGCAAGGACCGAACCGGCGTTGCGGCGGCGCTGCTGCTGCTGGGGCTCGGCGTGCCGCGCGAGACGATTCTGTACGACTATATGCTGACCCGCAGGGCGCGCGCGAGGGAGATCGCGGCCGTCACCGAAAAGGTGCGCGCGGGGGTGCACAACCCCGCCGTGCTCGACACGCTCGGCATGTTCATGTCGGTCGAGCAGGCGTCGATGGAGGCGACGCTCGACGCGGTAGAGCGCCGGTACGGCGACGACATCCCCGCCTATTATGCGCGCGAGCTCGACGTCTCGAACGACGAGCTGGAAGAGATGAAAAAACGGTATTTATGCCGTCATTATGAAAGCGAGGAGCTCTCCAGATGAAAATACTCTCTCTTGGTTCTCTCAATCTCGATCATGTCTACTCGGTCGACCATTTTGTGCGCGGCGGCGAGACGATCGCCTCAAAGGGTATGCAGGTGTTCTGCGGCGGCAAGGGACTCAACCAGTCGGGCGCGCTCGCGAAGGCGGGCGCGCGTGTCTGCCATGCGGGCAAGATCGGCGAGGACGGGGACGCGCTGCGCCGCCGCCTTGAAGAAAACGGCGTCGACACGGCCAATACCCTCGTCGAGCCGGGTGTACCGACCGGGCACGCGGTCATCCAGGTCGACCCCAGCGGACAGAACTGCATCATCATCCACGGCGGCGCGAATCAGGCGATCACGCCCGCCTTTATCGACGAGGTTGTCGCGAAATTT
>CAZKRQ010000179.1:0-4876 GCA_964555125.1 uncultured Oscillospiraceae bacterium | reverse complement strand
TGTTTCGATACCCTTGCTCTGATTTTCGTCAACAGTCCTGGACAGCGGCAGGCCCGCCGCTTGGTTGAAATTCAGCGCGCATTATATTATAATTGTGATGAATTATACAGAAAAAGGGGGGCGCAGGGTGATCTATCTCGACAACGCGGCGACGACCTCGGTTGCGCCGGAATGCGCGCAGACGGTGTATTCTGTGCTCACCGAGCACTTCGCGAATCCCAGCTCGCTGTACGGCATGGGCCTTGAGGCCCAGAAGGTGCTGGAACATGCGCGGGGGGTGCTCGCGAGGGCGATGGGCTGCGGCGCGGGCGAGATCGTCTTCACCGGCAGCGGCACCGAGGCGAACAACCTCGCGGTGCTCGGCTTGGCGCGCGCGCGCCGCAATTGGGGCCGGGAGATCGTGGCGAGCGGCTTTGAGCATCCAAGCGTCGAAAACGCCCTGCGCGCGCTGGAGGAAGAGGGCTTCACCGTGCGCCGCGTCGCGCCCGACGAGAGCGGGCGGATCGACACGGAGCGGTTTATCTCGTTGGTCGGCAAGGACACGGCGCTCGCGACCTGTATGCACGTCAACAATGAAATCGGCAGCCTGACCGATGTCGAGACCCTCGCGCGCCGCGTCAAGGAAAAAAACAGGCGCACCGCGTTCCACTGCGACAATGTGCAGGGGTTTCTGAAGCATCCGCTGAAGCCCGGCGCGATCGACACCATCTCGGTCAGCGCGCATAAGCTGCACGGCCCCAAGGGCATCGGCGCGCTCTATGTGCGCCGCGGCCTGCATATCGCCAAGACGATTTTCGGCGGCCTGCAGGAGCAGGGATTGCGCAGTGGCACCGAGAACGTCGCATATGCGGCGGGCTTCGCAAAGGCGGTCTCGCTCGCGGCGCAGGAGGACGGCCTGCAAAACGCCGCGGCGATCCGGGCGCTTCTGGGTGAAAAAATCGGGCGGCTGGACGGGGTGCGGATCAACTCGCCGCAGGACGGCAGCCCCTACATCTTCAATTTTTCGCTGATCGGCTACCGCAGCGAAACGGTGCTTCATTTTCTTGAGAGCCGGGATATTTATGTCTCGAGCGGGTCGGCCTGCTCGCGCGGGGAGAAGAGCCACACCTTGACCGCGATGGGTCTGCCCGACCGGGTGGTCGATTCGGCCGTGCGGGTGAGCCTGTGCGCGTCGACCACCGCGGCGGAGGCCGAGGCGTTTGTGCGCGCGATCACGGCGGCCAAGGAGGAGCTGGTGCATACCTGAGCGCAGCCGGCCGGCGGCGCCTGCGCGCCCGGCCCGAGTTTTGATAAAAGAGGGACAAATGAGGGAAATATTGCTTGCAAAATACGGCGAGATCGCGCTCAAGGGGTTGAACCGCTCGTCGTTTGAGAATTCGCTTGTGAAGACGGTCAGAAAGCGGATGCAGTTTATCGGCGATTTCAAGGTGTATAAGGCGCAGTCCACCATCTATGTCGAGCCCAACGCGTCCTGCGATATGGACCGCGCGCTCGACGAGCTGCAACATGTATTTGGCATCGCGGCGATCAACCGCGCGCTGGTCTGCGAAAAGAGTCTGGAATCGATCTGCGAGGGAGCGGCCGCCTATCTCGACGCCGGTTTGCGCGCGGCCAAAACCTTTCGCGTCAGCGCCAAGCGGTCGGATAAGAGCTTCGCGCTCAACTCGATGGAGCTGGCAGCGGAGCTGGGCGGCTATCTGCTCTCGAAATACCCCCATCTGCGGGTGACGATGGATCACCCCGATCTCAACGTAGTCGCCGAGGTGCGGGATTTTGCGGCCTATGTGCACGCGGGCAAGCTGCCCGGCCCGGGCGGTATGCCGGCCGGCACGAGCGGGCGCGGCGCGGTGATGCTCTCGGGCGGCATCGACAGCCCCGTTGCGGCCTACATGATGGCGAAGCGGGGGATGGATCTCGTCGCGGTGCATTTTCAGTCGCCGCCCTATACCAGCGAGCGCGCGCTCGACAAGGTCTCGCGGCTCGCGGGGCTTGTCAGCCGGTGGAGCGGGCATCTGCTCTTTGTCGCGGTGCCCTTCACCGACGCGCAGGTCGCCATCCGCGACCATTGCCCGCCCGAGCTGTTCACCGTGCTCATGCGCCGCTCGATGCTGCGCATCACCAACCGCATCTGCGCCGCCGAGCACTGCGACGCCATCGTGACGGGCGAGAGCCTCGGGCAGGTCGCGTCGCAGACGCTGCTCGCCATCGGCTGCACCGACGACGCGGCGGCGGTGCCGGTATTGCGGCCGCTCATCGGCATGGATAAGAGCGAGATCGTCGAGATCGCGCGCAGGATCGGCACCTTCGAGACCTCGATCGAGCCCTATGAGGACTGCTGCACGGTGTTCACGCCCAAGCATCCCAAAACCAGGCCGCGCCTCGCGGAGATCCTCGAGGCCGAGCGCGGGGTCGATCTCGCGGCGCTCGAAGAGGAAGCGGTAAAACATACCAGCATCGTGTTGAAACATTTTTTCGACAGCGAGACACTTTAAATGACAGGAGGTGACGCGAGCGCATGAAAGCGGAAATTATCGCCGTCGGCAACGAGCTGCTCTCGGGCGACACGGTCAACACAAACGCCGCGTTTCTCGCGCGGGGGCTGACGCTGGCGGGCTTTGAGGTGCACAAGCAGACCGTCGTGCCCGACAGCGCGCGGGAGATCGCGTCCGCGGCCAAGCTGGCGCTGACCCGCAGCCATGTCATTGTCTTCACCGGCGGCCTCGGGCCGACACGGGACGATCTCACCAAAGAGACGGTCGCGAAGGCCTGCGGCCTCGCCCTTGTGCACAGCGCGGAGGTGGAGGCCTCCATACGCGAGTTCTTTGCCCAAAAGGGCATCGAGATGTCGGATAACAACCTCAAGCAGGCCGAGATATTGCAGGGCGGCGAAATTCTGCGCAACGAGAACGGAACGGCGCCCGGCATCTTTGTGCAGAGCCGCAAGCAGGCGGTCGTGCTGCTGCCCGGCCCGCCGGGCGAGCTGATCCCGATGTTTGAGAAATATCTCGTGCCGCGGCTTGAAAAATTCTCGGGCCTCCATGCGGCGCACGCCTCGCTGCACGTCTACGGCATCGGCGAGGGCGAGCTCGAGACACGGGTGCGCGATCTTCTTTACGGAAAGAACCCGACCTCCGCGCTCTATGCCAAAACGGGGCAGGTGCATATCAATATCAACGCCGTCGCGCCGCGGGAGGAAGAGGCGCAGCAGCTTTTAAAGGCGAAAATCGCCCAGTTCAAGGAGCGGATCGGCGAGTTTATCTATTCGGAAAACGGCGAAGAGCTGCACGAGGTCGTGGTCCGGCTGCTCAGCGAGACGGGCGCGCGCATTGCCGCCGCGGAGAGCTGCACGGGCGGGATGTTCGCCTCGCGCATCACGGCGGTGAGCGGCGCTTCCAGGGTGTTTGAATACGGCGCGGCGACCTACAGCGACCGCATAAAGCAGAAAATGCTCTCGATCGACGGGCTGCTGGTGCGCAAATATTCGTCGGTCAGCTCGGTTGTGGCGGCGGAGATGGCGCGCGGCGCGATGCAGAAGAGCAAGGCGTCGATCGGCGTCGGCATTACCGGCATCGCGGGCCCGACCAACGAGGGCTATATCGACAAGCCGGTCGGCCTGGTGTATATCGCCGTCGCGGATAAGAGCAGGGCGCTGGTGCGCAGGTTCAACTTCGGCAGTATGCGCGGGCGCGAATATGTGCGCGAGCTGAGCGTGCTCGCCGCGCTGGATATGGTGCGGCGGTTTCTGACCGGCCTGCCCATCGAGGAGGCGCGCACATTCGGCGCGAAGGATCTCGCGGATCTGGCGAGAGAGGGCGCGCCGAAAAAACGCGCGAGCATCGCGGCGGAAAAAACGGTCGCGAGCGTTTTGTGCGCGCTGGTTGCGTTTACGGGCATGTTCTTTTCGGCCAAGGCGATTCGCGCGCGCATCGACCGCAGCGTCTACAACGAGCTGCAGAACACCTTCGCGGCCAACGAGATGTCGGAGCGCCTGTTTGCGCTGGTCGATCGACGGCTCGACCCTCGACACGGTGGTCGTCGAGGAGCAGGAGGACGGCTTTTATGACACCCACGGCTTTGACGGGGCGCAAAATTCCCTGGGCTGCCCCCACATTGCGCGGGACGTAGACCTGTCCAGCCCGCCGCAGAATACCGTCGTCTATGGCAAGGCCAACGACGCGAGCGCGCTGTTTACGCCGCTTGCGGCGTTCAGCGACCCGGCGTACATAGAGAAAAACCGCGTTTTTCAGTTTGACAGCGTCTATGAGGCGGCGCAGTATAAGCTGGTGTCGGTGTTCCTCGCGAATGAAAACGAAATGTTGGGCGAGACCCAGACCTTCTTTCTGGACGGGGACTTTGCCTCGGACGAGGCGTTGCAGGAATTCGTGATCCAGCTGAA
This sequence comes from uncultured Oscillospiraceae bacterium, assembly GCA_964555125.1. Lineage (GTDB taxonomy): Bacteria > Bacillota > Clostridia > Oscillospirales > Ruminococcaceae > CAZKRQ01. The sequence goes on along the minus strand of CAZKRQ010000179.1, from coordinate 480 downwards.
GATGCGCTCGATCTTCAATATCGACACAAGTATTTGCAGCAGCGATCGCTTTTTGACCCTCGTCGTCGAGACAGACGAATGGACGGGAAGCCGTCTTGTCCTGATTGCCCGAAAGATGCGCGACGGGGAGGCGCCGGCGACCGACCGCGACACGGTCTCGGCCAACGCCGCGGCGCTGTATCCCGATGTTTATTATGAGATGAACGGCCTGGAGCCGGTCGTCAACGAGACGCTGGAGAGGGATCGGTGGCGCAACTGGCTGGCGGCGAACGACAAACAGGCGGGCCAGCCGGAGGACGCCGCGGCGAACGTATCCGGCGGAGGTCTGAGCGAGACGAGCGGCGTCAGCGGCACCACCGTTCTGGACGGCCAGACCGCCATCACGGTTCTTGTGAACGGCGTCGAGACCAGCGGCACGCCGGTCGACATCGTCAGCAGCCTTGTCGCCGCCGAGATGAGCGAGGGCTATGCCGACGAGGC
>CAZKRQ010000178.1:0-4894 GCA_964555125.1 uncultured Oscillospiraceae bacterium | reverse complement strand
GTTGGAGCAGGACTGCTGAGCCGGATCATAAAAAGTCGCGCAAGATAACCGCCCTCATAGGCGGTTATCTTAAATTTCTTAAAGAAATGAGACGCTTTTGTTCAGAGCGGTCGCCAAAAGAAGCTTTTTAGACAGATCGACCGGAATGCCGGTTGACGGTGCCGGGTTTGTGCAATACAATGAAAACAAAAATATATCGGAAGAGAAATGGGGAGACGAGGACATGAAAACAGCTTATATCAACGGCATACTGCTGGACGGCTCCGAGACGATGACGCCGCAGCGAGAGCTGGCGGTGATTACGGACGGGGAGAAAATCGAGGCGATTGTTCCCCAGGCCCAGGTAAATCCGGGCGATTATGAGGTCGTCGATCTCGCCGGACAATACCTGATGCCCGGCCTTGTCAATATGCATGTGCATCTGCCCGCGAGCGGCAAGCCGTCAAAGAAAGAAAAGGACACGGTCAAGCTGGTCAAAACGCTGACGAGCAACGCGCTTTTCCGCAAAATCGTGCTCAAAATGTGCGAGGGCTTTGCGCGCACGCAGCTCATGAGCGGCGTCACGACGATCCGCACGGTGGGCGGCGTCCTGAACGTCGATTCGAGAATTCGCGACCGCGTCGAAGCGGGCGAGACGGTGGGTCCGCGCATACTGGCGAGCAATATGGCGGTCTCGGTTCCGGGCGGGCATATGGCCGGCTCTCTGGCGTATGTCGCGAACAGCGCCGAGGAGGCACGGGATTACGTGCGCAAAATCGCGCAGGACAAGCCCGACCTCATCAAGCTGATGATTACCGGCGGCGTTTTGGACGCGAAGGTAAAGGGGGAGCCGGGCGAGCTCAAAATGCCGGCGGAATATGTCAGGGCCGCGTGCGACGAGGCGCACCGTCTCGGGCTCAAGGTTGCGGCGCATGTCGAGAGCCCTGAGGGGGTTCGTGTCGCGCTTGAAAACGGCGTGGACACGATCGAGCACGGCGCAAAGCCGGACGACGAGATCATCGCGCTGTTCAAGGAGCGCGGCGCCTGCCAGATCGCGACGCTTTCGCCGGCGCTGCCCTTCGCGCTGTTTGACCGCGCGGTCAGCAACGCGAGCGAGATGGCGCAGTATAACGGCGAGATCGTGTTTGAGGGCATCATCGAGTGCGCAAAGGCCTGCCTCGAGAATCATATCCCCGTCGGCCTCGGCACCGACACGGGCTGCCCGTTTATCACACACTACGACATGTGGCGCGAGCTGCATTATTTCCACAAATACTGCGGCGTCTCCAACGCTTTTGCGCTGTATACCGGCACAAAGAGAAACGCGGAGATCGCGGGCCTCGGCGAGGTGACGGGCTCCCTTGCGGCGGGGAAATGCGCCGACATGATCGTCACAAGGGAAAACCCGCTTGAGGACCTCAAAGCGCTGCGCAATGTGTCGATGGTCGTCACGCGCGGCAAACGCATCAGCAACCCGAAGGTCAAGAAAATGCCGCAGGTAGAAGCGGAGCTGGATAAATTCCTTTAATATCAATCAATTAGCAATAAACCGCCGGATCACGCGGTGCGTGGTCCGGCGGTCCTTCGCCGTATTGTCGTATGAACCCGCGCGAGTGCGCGGGCGCTTCCCCGGATGGCTCGTGGCGCGAAAAAGGGGGAGAGACAGGCATCGAGGAAGTGGGATAAGCTGCGGGTCAGGATTGTATACGAAGAGGGAAACGCGGAAGCGAGGGCAGGGGCGCTGTGAAAGCGGTGGTGAGATAAGAAAACGGAGTGCCTGACGGGCCCGCGATGCGGCCGCTTTGTTTTCTTATGGAACCGCCGCTAAAGCACTCCCCTTTTTTTGAAACGCAAAATCACCCGCTTTACGGCGATTCCATTGAGAAAGCAGGATAGCCACGCCGGTTGCAAGCAGCGTGGCCGCGGTGTTCTCAAGCTTCACGTGGCATCCGATCGTTCTGCGGCTTTCATTCGGACATCCGCGCCGCCTGCGCGATCGTGCGCAGGGCGAAAAAAACGGGATGGGGCCGGGCGCGAACTAGTCGGCTTTTTTCTCGCCGGTATAGGCTTCGATGGTCACGCTGAGCAACTTGACGTCCTGCACCGGGCGGTCGTCCTCGTCGACCTTGACCGTCGCGATCTTTTCAATCACGTCGAGGCCCTCATACACCTGGCCGAACACGGTGTAGCGGTAATCGAGGCCGGGCTGCCCGCCCTTATCCTGATAGGCCGCGACGACCTCGGCGGGATACCCGTCGTCGGCGAGCGCCTCCATCGCGGCGACCGTGTCTTTGGACACCGTATTCTGACACACGACATAGAACTGGCTTGTGTTCATATCCGCGACCGCGTTGGCCATGCCGAGCGCGCCGGTGAAATGATGCAGCTCGGGGCAGACCTCGTTTTTAAAGGGGGAGCCGGACGCGCTCGTGCCCCCGGTGCCTGTGCCGGTCGGGTCGCCGGTCTGCACGACGAAATTGTCGACCACGCGGTGAAACAGCAGATCCTTGTAATATTCGTTTGCGACCAGCGCTTTGAAATTCTCAACCGCAAGCGGCGCATAGTCGGGATAGAGCACCGCCCTGAACGTGCCCTTGTCGGTCTCGAAAACCGCGATGGTGTCGCCCACCTTGGGCGGCGAGAGCTGGGGCAGGTCTGTGTTTGTTACTGTGGTCGGGGGCGTTTGCTGCGTGTCGTCGACGCCGGTTTGGTTGTCGACGGTTTGATCGTCGCCGTTTTTGCCGTCCGCCTTTTTGCCGCAGCCGGTCAACAGCAAAAAACAAAGCAAAAGCGACAAAAAGGCCGCCAGATATTTTTTCATATATGTTTCCTCAAATCCAGTTTAATTGTCGGGCTCCTGCATACTATATTACTGGAAATACTCCCGAAAGGCAACAGTGGATTGACGAAAGCGCGGTAAGGTTGTAAAATCTAATAAGTAGGGTAACCGACCCGGCATAAGGAGAAGACACAATGGATGAAAACACGACCAACCTGCCCGAAGAGGAAGAGACCGATTTTCTGGCCGACATCATCGTGTTGACCGACGAAGAAGGCGTTGAGCATACATTTGAGCTGGTGGACACCTTGGAGCAGGACGGCAACGAATATGTCGCGCTTGTGACGACGCTGGACGACACCAACGATATTTTGGAGGACGACGGAAATCTCGTCATCATGAAGATCGTCTCGGAGGAGGACGGCGAGGAAATCCTCGAGCTGATCGAGGACGACGACGAATTCGAGAAGGTCAGCGAAATCTTTATGGACCGGCTGGCCGATCTCTATGAATTCGACGAGGACGACGAGGAATAAGCCCTACTCGAACAAAACAGATGTCAACATCCTGCCTTGTGCGATTTGTTGCAGCCTTTTTTAATCCGACAAGCATTAGAATAGGGATTCCGGCTTCGCCTGCGGATTGTAAGCCTTCCCGCCGAAAGGTGCTGAGGGGAACGTGAACCAGGCGAGCGGATTTACCCGCCGTCTTCGCGACGGGTTCTAATTTGGTTGCAGACGGCAAGGCGGGGTTTGCAGAAAAGAGAGACGCACCGTCCGGCAGTTTCGCGGCGGTGCGTTTTGTTTGGCGAAATCGCGGGGAAAAGCGCCGCCGGAAGCTGCGCATCAGCAGAAATTGCATCGAAATGAAATCTATGGTGCGGCGCTTCCTCCTGCCTTGAAACGGGCCCCGGGCCGGGCGCGCGCGGATAAGCATCAAAAACGAAGGGGGAAAGGATCATGCAGACGGATTGGCTCGCCCGCCAGACGCGGCTCATCGGCGAGCAGGCGACCCGCCGTTTAACGCAGGCGCGGGTCGCGGTTATCGGGCTGGGCGGCGTTGGCGGCGCGGCGTGCGAGGCGCTGTGCCGCGCGGGGATCGGCGCGCTGCTGCTCGCGGATTGCGACGTTTTTGATTTGACCAACCTCAACCGGCAGCTTCTCTCGACCCGCGAGGAGATCGGGCGGCCGAAGGTCGAGGTCGCGCGGGAGCGGGCGCTGGCGATTTCGCCGGAATGCGCGGTGTCGGTCTGGGGCGAGCGGCTGGGAGCGGACAACCTCGAGGCGATCTTTGCGTTTTCGCCTGATTTTGTGCTCGACGCGGTCGACTGTGTGACCGCGAAGCTGGCGCTGATCGAGGGCTGCAAGCGGCGGGGCATCGGCGTGGTCTCCTGCATGGGCACCGGCAACCGCCTCGACGCTTCGGGCTTCACCATCGGGGACATCGAGGCGACGGCGGGCTGCGGCTGCGGGCTCGCGCGGGTCATGCGCCGCGAGCTGCGCAGGCGCGGAATCCGCGACGTACCGGTGCTGTACAGCACCGAGCCGCCGTCGTTGTCCGGCGACGGACAGCGAACGCCCGCGAGCGTCAGCTTTGTGCCGCCCGTCGCGGGCTATCTGCTCGCGGGCTATGTCGTGCGGGCTCTGCTCGCCGCGCCGCAGGGCCCGGCTGTGGGGCGGGAGGACCCGCGGTAGAGGGGGCCAAAGCGCAAACAGGGCCTCGATTTTCCCAAAAGCGCCCGCGTCTGCGATACCGCGTCCCTGCGCCGGCTTTACAAGAGAATCCAAAAGCGCCCTTTTGCCGCAAAGGGCGCTTCGTTTTTTCTCGCGCTGTTTTAGGTGGCGGTTCCTGACCTTATATCTGCGCCTTATTTTCTATTCTCACCACCGTATTTGGTGCAGAGCGTAAGGATGGGTAGCCTTCACGGCCCTATGCCCTGAACGCCCTTGACCTTGCGCCCTTGACCTTAATCCCGAAAAGTCCGTCTTTGACTTTTCGGGAAGAGGAGGAGCCGCGGAGCGGACGAGAATGCGCAGCTTGCCTGCGCGTTTGAGGGAGCGGTGCGCGCGACGACGCAGCGGGCGCAGTTTTCCCGATCAGGGGAAACGAAGCTAAGCGGACTTTGCGACGACGAAG
>CAZKRQ010000177.1:0-4922 GCA_964555125.1 uncultured Oscillospiraceae bacterium | reverse complement strand
CAGCTTGTTGATTTTGTCTTGGGTCCGAATGGTTTTCACGAGCTGATAAATAAAGGCGGGGATCCCGGCGATCGCCGATATAATCGCTTTAATGCCTATGTAGATGACCCAAAACCAGATGGTCCCAAATAGCGAGATGGGCAGGAAGGATTGCAGATATGTGAGGAATTTCCAACCGAATACGGCGCAGAAGCCGAGGAAGAAATCAAACACATAGTCGAGAAGACCGGCCTCGGCCTTGAAGCTGTTTGTCGTGGACAAAAGCAATACAAAAAGGATACCGACGACAACGCCGATCACAGCGGTTTTTATAAATTCACTGCGTGTGTCGACCAGCGCGTCCTTATATTTCTGCTTGCGCTGTTCCTCTTTATTTTGCGCCTGCTGCTTCCGATCGCGCTGAATCTGGGCGGCGCAGGCGTCGCACAGGCAGGGCGTGTGCTTTTCGGCGCACTCCTTGCACAGGCCCTTTCCGCATTTTTGACAGGTCGCGACGGCTTCTCTCTCAATATGGTTAAAGCATTTCATGGCGGTGACGCTCCTTTTAATTTTTTCTGCCGGTAAAGTGTAGGATTTGGCGCTCAAACGAAATATGGCGGCCCGGCTTTTTCATTCTGCCAGAGGACAGGGCCGCGAAGACCTCGGAGGCGCCTCTTCACAACAGAGCTCCGTTGTGAAGAGACATCCCCCCTTAGCGGTGGTTCCATAAGAAAACGAAGCGGCACCATCTGGCGCGAAAAGCGCAGCTGCGGCGTTCTCAAACCTTGCATTCCATCAAGGAGTGCCGCGGCCTTCGGCCTTGCATCTGCGCCTTTTGCGCGATGGTGCTCTGCTTCGCAGACCACAGGGGCACTTCGTTTTCTTATCTCACCGCCGCTTTTTCTTGTGCTTTTATTTATTCATAGGTCGTGTGGTAGCTGTTCTTTTCGCCGTTAAAAACATGTTGAGCCATATGTGCTTTGAGCGCCTCATAATCTGTGGTGTCAAAGCCGCAATTGCACCAATAATGAGAGACCTTCTGCGCATGATAGGCCGGATTTTTGTAATGCGCCACAAACTCTGCGTAGGTGTTGAACGTATTACCGCAGTCATGACAGGGCCACTGCTCCGGCTGAGGTTCGGGCTGGGGTTCGGGCTTCGGCTCGGGCTGAGGTTCGGGCTTCGGCTCGGGCTGAGGCGCAGGTGTCGGATTTTGAGTGGTCTGGGAGTTCTGAGAGTTCTGGGAGTTCTGAGAGTTCTGAGAGTTCTGGGAGTTCTGAGTGCTTGAGGTTGTCTGATCTCCCTTCTGCGTCTGCTTGTCTGTCTGCTGCCCAGAAGTCTGCCGGTCAGCTGTCTGGGAACCGTTTTGCGCACTCGTCTTCCCGCTTCCGACAGCTGCCTCGGGAACTGCGCCGGCCGCCTTCTCTGCGCCGGCCGTGTCGGCCTTGTCGCCGGTATTGGATGAGGCGCGCGTATCGGCCGCGCGTTTTTCATCGGGCGTCGCGGCCAGGTCCTGCTTCGCGCCGTCGGCTTTCTCTTCGCTGCCGGCGCTTTCTTCGTTGCCGGCCTCATTGCCGGTGGTGGTGTCGTCGGCGATTGTCTGCGCCGTTAAAAGCTCCTTATCGGAAGCGACGGGAACGCCGGGCGTGCTTTGATGCGGATCGATGATTCCCGACAGTACGAGCCCTGTTGCGATCAGAGCGGTTGCGGCTACACCGGCCAGTATTTTCATCGCGATGTGTTTCATCCCTGTTTTCATAAGTGCTATCTCCTTTTAAAAGTGTTTTGTTCGTTTGCACCTATGAAACGACCGAGGGGACCGGGTGGTTGCAGGTTTTAAAAAAATTTTTTGAAAAAATTTTTTTCAGTCGAGAACATGGATATCCGTAGCGCTGGGCTGGCCGAGGGGAAGATCGCTGCTGCTGGGCCAAAGGCAATCGTTTGGGTCGATGCTGAAGGTGATGTGCTGCCCCTCATACTGCTCCAGACCGTCGGTATAGCCGATGTTGATCATCAGAGCCTCGCGGCTGGAAAAACGCCCGTCCGGCCCATCCCCGATCGTGCGCAGGCTAAGCGTCTGCGGCGAATCCAAAACGATCACGCGATAGGTCTGTTTTTGGGAATACAGAGCCGAATCCGAGGCATTGGGGTCGGGCTGTCCCTGTAACGCGACGATTTCGTCATAACTGAATGTGCCCACCGTGCCGGTGAGCACGATGCGGCCCTCCTCGGCGGGGAGCGCGCTGCTGCCGGTCTGCCCGGCCGTCTCGGGCGCGGCCCAGCTCTCCAGCGCGGACAGATCCGCGATCTCATGCCATTCGATCTGCGTGCGGGCGACGGAATCCGGGATCTCGTCGAACAGGCCGGTCCAGATCGTTTCCCGGTTGAGCGCCTCCCCGTCCAGCGTGATGCGTGTGATGGTGGTCTCGCCGGTCCCGCTGGACCATTCGGTGCTGATGATCCCCGCTCCGTCCCCGGCCGCGGTAAGGCCGCCGCGATAGCCGCCCACCTGCCCAACGCCCTCCGTCATCGTTTGAGCCGGCTGGAGCATGATTTTTGTCCCCGCGTCGTATTGAAAGACGCGGATATAGCTGATAAACTGCTCGGTCTCCGCCTCCAGCAGCAGCGCCGGGACCGGGTCGCCCGGCCGCATCTGGACCAGCGCATATAGATAGCCGGTCGTCCCGGAGTCAGAGCCAGTCCCAAAATCATAGCTGTCCGCCTGGGCGATGACAGCGCGGTATTGCTCCAGCGCCTCGTCGATGGGGCCGGACTCCTCCGATTCCTCCCCGTCCTCCGCGATGTCCTCGACGGACGGGGCTCCCCCCGGCTCGACAAGGCGGGAGACGAGCTGGGTCGCGCTGAAAATGCCAAGGCCGACAGTTGTCACGGTGGCAAGAGCGATGAGGCCGATCTTCAGCGCGCCGAGGCCGCCGGATGCAGCGGCTGCGCCGGCGCCTGTCGCCGTTCCGGCGCCGGCGCTTCCCGCCGCTCCCTGCGCGGCCCCCGCCGCCGTGGCGGCGCCCATAGGCCGCAGCGCGAGGATGGCCTGAAGGATGCGGGCGTCCGGCGTCTTGACCGCATAGAGCTTCTGGTTGCGGAAAAGCAGCAGCAGGAACGGAATCGGGGACAGGCTGTAGAGCTTCGTGCCCCGTTTCTCCAGCTCCCGGACCTTTTTTTCGATTTTGCCGCGCCCGTACATCAGCCGGCTCTTGACTGCGCTCTCGGAGGCGCCCATGGCGGCGGCGATCTCCTTTACCGACATCTCCTCGTAGTAGAACATGCCGATGGCGGCGCGCTGATCCTCCGGCAATTCCTCGATGATCTCCCGGATCAGGCGCTGGGTCTCCTGCTGGTCGATGATCTGATCCGGCAGGTTCTCGCCGCGCTCATCCGGGAGCAGCTCCTCCACGGGGGTATCCTGCGCGTCGCCGGAGCCCATCTCTGTGAACAGCATGGGCCGCTTCTTTTTCAGCCAGTCCCGGGCCGTGTTCGCGGCGATCTGCCGCACCCATGGCAAGAAGCCCGCGTCGCCCTGAAAGCGGTCCAGATGGGCGAACGCTTTTATATACGCATCCTGTACGATGTCGAACACCGCGTCCTCGTCCTTAATCATGGACTTGACGGTGTAATAAACCTTGCTGTAGGTTTTTTCATATAATGCGCCGATGGCGTCCTGATCGCCGGCGCGCGCCGCGGCCACCAGCCCGGCGTATTCCCCGCTCTGGGGGACGGGCTTTCCGCAGTGCGGGCAAAACGCGGCGCCGTTTGCGATTTGCTTGCCGCAAGATGTGCAGTACATGCTTTATTGATCCTCCTCTTTCTTTTCCTGTTCCACAATACTCCGCAGCAGGTCCGCTTTTTTCTCCTCGTCGATTGGAAATGATTCGATAACCGCCTGGAGGATCCGCCTGATAAAATCATCCGGCATGATCTCCTCTCCTTTCGCTCTGCCCGGGATGTGGACTTTATACCTACAGAACGAATGGAAGGCGGCGCGGGTTGCAGTATCGCGCAAATTTTATGGGAACGGAGCGCCCGGGGCTTTCTGTGCGCGCAACTGTTCTGGCGGTTTTGGCGCAGGGGTTCTGCCCGCCCGGGTTTGAATGAAAACGGGACGCGATACTCATTTTATCATGTATGCGCAGCCCGCACAAGCGCAAAACGAGCCTGACGCTAAGCCGAAATGAGGGAGAAAGACCATGCCGGTATGTAGCCTTTTTATGTTGTCGATAGAAGAAGCAAGCGTGCTCGGTGAAAAACACTGCCCGGTCGCTGCCGCAAAGGGCTAAGCCCTCAAGATAACGGCCAGACCGGGGCTTTTCCACGCGTTGAAACCGCTTCAAATCAACAGCCGAATGTGGAGCGCACAATCGGCTTCTTGAAAGAAATGCAGCTTGAAGAAGGGCGTGAGAGCAGCTGTGTTTTGCCCTCGAAACGGCCGATCTTAACGGAAAGATGGAGCATAAGGGGAAGGTTCCGGCCTGCATGGAATGAAGCCGATTCACCGTGCCCGCGTGGGGGCGTGGGGCGCAAAGCAGGGCTATGTCTATGACGGAAACTTCGGTGAAAGACGCAACAAAAAAACGGGCCTGGCGAAAGGTCGCCAAGCCCGTAGCTCAAAATTATTTGTGTTGATTTACAGCTGGGGGCCGGCGGAAACCAGCGCCTTGCCGGCCTCGTTGCCCTCGTATTTCGCGAAGTTCTTGATGAAGCGCTCGGCCAGATCCTTTGCCTTGGTCTCCCACTCGGAGGCGTCCGCATAGGTGTCGCGCGGGTCGAGGATGCCGGTGTCCACGCCGGGCAGCTCTGTCGGGACCTCGAGATTGAAGTACGGGATCTTTTTGGTCGGCGCGTTCAGGATGTCGCCGTTCAGGATCGCGTCGATAATGCCGCGGGTGTCCTTGATGGTGATGCGCTTGCCGGTACCGTTCCAGCCGGTG
>CAZKRQ010000176.1:2682-4923 GCA_964555125.1 uncultured Oscillospiraceae bacterium | reverse complement strand
GCCGATGCAGGGGCCGCAGGCGCATTCGAGCACCCGCGCACCCGCGCCCAGCATATCGGAGAGCGCGCCGCACGCCGACAGCATGTCCAGAACCTGGCGGGAGCCCGGCGCGATGACGAGGCTGACCTGCTCGGGCACCGTGCGCCCCTTGAGCAGCTTCGCGACCTTGAGCATGTCGTGCAGCGAGGAGTTGGTGCAGGAGCCGATACAGACCTGATTGACCGGCATACCCGCGAGCGCGCTGACGGGCTTGACATTGTCCGGCATATGGGGGCAGGCGGCGAGCGGCTCGAGCGAGCCGAGGTCGACGACGACCTGCTCGTCATAGCGCGCGCCGGGGTCGGCGGTGATCTCGGTGAAATCCTGCTCGCGGCCCTGCGCCTTCAAAAATGCGCGGGTTACCTCGTCCGACGGGAACAGAGAGGTCGTCGCGCCCAGCTCCGCGCCCATATTGGTGATGGTCGCGCGCTCGGGCACGGTGAGGGTCGCGACGCCCTCGCCCCAATATTCCATAATTTTGCCGACGCCGCCCTTGACCGAGAGCTGGCGCAGCACGTCGAGGATGACGTCCTTGGCGCTGACGCCGTCGCGCAGCCGCCCGCGCAGCTCGACGCCGACGATTTTCGGCTGGGTGATATAATAGGCGCCGCCACCCATGGCGACCGCGACGTCGAGGCCCCCCGCGCCGAAGGCGAGCATCCCGATGCCGCCGCCGGTCGGGGTGTGGCTGTCCGAGCCGATGAGTGTCTTGCCCGGCTTGCCGAACCGCTCGAGGTTGACCTGGTGGCAGATGCCGTTGCCCGGTTTGGAGTAGCGGATGCCGTATTTCTTCGCAATGGTGCGGATGAATTCGTGGTCGTCGGGGTTTTCAAAGCCGTTTTGCAGCGTGTTGTGATCGATGTAGGCAACCGACAGCTCGGTCCTGACGCGGGGAACCCCCATCGCCTCAAACTCGAGATAAGCCATCGTGCCGGTCGCGTCCTGGGTGAGGGTGGTGTCGATTTTGATACCGAGCTCGGGCGTGACGCCCAATTCTCCGTCCACGATGTGGGCGGAAAGGATTTTTTGCGCAACGTTCTGTGCCAACGAGAGCACCTCCATCTGTAAATAAAGAACACAATTTCGATATATAGTTTACTGCGCCGGCACAAGTTTGTCAATTTAGTAACTATTGCGCGCCGCGTATTTTTTCGCCGTTCAGGAGAAAAATAGTCGGGAAGCGAGGTGAAGGGACGTATGAATCAGAAGAATCACCCTAAGCAAAACGAGCTGGAAAGCACGTCGGAAATCGGAACGCCGCTCGAGGATATTGAAGTGATGCCCGAGACGGCGTCGGTCGAGAAAACCAAGGGGCGCTACCCGATCCATTGCCTGACCATCGCGGGGCAGGTAGAGGGACACAACGAGCTTCCCGGCGGAACAAACTCCACCAAATACGAGCTGGTGATCCCGCAGCTCGTGGCGATCGAGGAGGACCCCGAGATCGAGGGACTGCTGGTCATTCTCAACACGGTCGGGGGCGACGTGGAGGCGGGCCTCGCCATCGCAGAGCTGATTGCGGGTATGCGCAAGCCGACCGCCTCTCTGGTGCTCGGCGGCGGCCACTCGATCGGCATCCCGCTCGCGGTGAGCACCGACCGCTCGTTCATCGTGCCGACCGCGACCATGACGGTGCACCCGGTGCGCCACAGCGGCACGGTGCTCGGCGTGCCCGAAACGATGAAGCACTTTGACCGGATGCAGGACCGCATCACCGGCTTTGTCAGCGCGCACAGCAATATTTCCGACGCGCGCTTTCGCGAGCTGCTGCTCAAGACGGGGGAGCTGGTCATGGACGTGGGCACCGTGCTCGACGGCGAGCAGGCGGTCGGGGAGGGGCTGATCGACGAGATCGGCTCGCTCGGCGACGCGCTGCGCTATCTTTACCGAAAGATTCGCCGGCGCAAAAGCGGGCGGTAGAAAAATCCCTCTACAATACCGGCGCTTTTTGTGGTATAATAGCTGCGAGACAGCTATGATACGCTTATTTTAAATGGCGTTCGCCTCGCCGCCGGGGCGGCAACCGGCGAAACCGCCGGTGATACCGTTCACGCTGCGCGTTCACGGTATCATAGCCGCAAGGCAGCTATTATACGCTTATTTAAAAATGGCGTTCGCCTCGCCGCCGGGGCGGCAACCGGCGAAACCGCCGGCGATACCGTTCACGCCGCGCGTTCACGGTATCATAGCCGCGAGACATTT
>CAZKRQ010000176.1:0-2582 GCA_964555125.1 uncultured Oscillospiraceae bacterium | reverse complement strand
CGCCGGCGATACCGTTCACGCCGCGCGTTCACGGTATCATAGCCGCGAGACATTTTGGCCTGCCCGCCGCGCGGGGCCCTTGGCCCGGCCGGTCCGAACCGCATTTTTCGGGGCTGCCGTTGGCGGCGCCGTTCTGTCGCGCGCGGCCGGATTCCGAGCGGGGTGCTTTTTGTGCGGAAATTCGGGCGCGCTTTATGCGGCTGACGAGCCGCGCCCGTTTTGCGCCGTGAAGGAGTTCGTGGCTCGTGCGTATGCCCCGCGGACTTTCAGGCGGCGCGCCCGCATTCGTCATAAAAGGAGCGCTGCGCGTCCTATACTGAAATACAGGGCGCGGCGCGTTCTTTTCACTTTGCGGCGTGTTTTTTGACAAAACGCCTGCTTTTATCGGAGGATCAGTTACATATGACGTTACTTGAAGGGCTTTTGCAGGGTATTTTACAGGGGCTGACGGAATTTTTGCCCGTCTCCAGCTCAGGGCATCTCTCTTTGTTCCAGCACCTGTTCGGGCTGTCGGGCGAGCACGCGGTCTTTTTCGACGTGCTGCTGCATGTCGGCACGCTGCTCGCGGTCTTTATCGCCTATTGGAAGACCATCTGGCGGATGATCGTTGAGTTTTTTCTCATGCTCGCGGATCTGTTCAGGGGGAAATTCAAATATAAGGAATGCAATGAAGAGCGTAAGATGGTGCTGATGGTGCTGCTCACCCTTGTGCCGCTACTCGTGTTTTATTTTATCAAGGACTCGATCACGGCGCTGTCCGAGGACGCGGACATTCTTGTCGAGGGCGCCTGCTTCCTGTTTACCGGCGCGATGCTCTTTATGGCGGATAAATGCGTGAAAGGGCGCAAAACGGCGGTCGATATGACGCCGCGCGAGGCGCTGCGCATCGGCCTTTTTCAGGGCATCGCCTCTCTGCCGGGCGTCTCGCGCTCGGGCTCGACGGTTTCTATCGGCCTGCTCAGCGGCTTTTCCCGCGAATTCATGGTGAAGTTCTCCTTTATTATGGGCATTCCGGCGATCATGGGCGCGAGCCTGAGCGAGATCGGCGACGCCATGCAGGAGGGGCTGAGCGTCACGACCCCGATGCTCGCCGGCATGGCGGCGGCGCTCGTGGTCGGCATTGGGGCGATCAAGCTGCTGACATGGCTTGTCAAGACCGACAGGTTCGGCATCTTTGCCTATTACACCCTCTTTCTCGGCGTGATCGTCCTCATCATCGGCATCATTGAGCACATCGCCGGCGACAACATCATCTCGCTGGCGGCGACGCTCTTCAATCAGGGAGTGAAATAATGGCGGCGCAAACCACCACGAAAAAGAAGGGGCGGCCGACAAAAGCGGAGCTTGAAAAAAAACGCAGGCAGGAGGCGCTCGCACGCCATAAAAAGCAGCAGGCGCAGCAAACGGCGCTTGCGTTTTTCGCTGCCGGCGTGTTGCTGACGCTGCTTGCGCTGGTCACGGGCGAGAGCGTGTGGCGGTCGCTGCACGACGCGCTGTTCGGGGCGTTCGGCGTGCTCGCCTACGCGGCGGGGCCCGTTTTAATCTGGTTTGCGGTCGCCTTTGCTTTCGGGAAAACGCCCGCCGCGCCGACATGCGTAAAGGGCGCGGCGCTCTTTTTCTCGATCTCGGGCGCGATGTATCTGTTCGGCGGCTACGGCGCGGATATGGGCTTTGCCGAGACGGTTGCGCGGCTTTATACCGACTGCGCGAAGGAGATCGATCTGCGCGGCGGCGGCGCGTCCTCCGCGCTGCTCGGCTGGGCCCTTGCGAAGGGCTGCGGCGAGACGGCGGCGAAGGTGTTGATCGTCGTCGTGATTTTTGTTCTCATCATGCTGATTACCGGCAAGACGATCGTCGATCTTGTGAACGGCGTGAAAAAGCCGATTGACACGATTGCCGAGAGGGCGGCGGTAAACCGCGCGCTGGCGGAGGAAGGCGGCGGCCAAGAGCCCGCCGTGACCCGGCGCGGCTTCGCGGGCCTGTTTGGCGCGCGAAGAAAATTCGATATCGATGTGTCCATCGACGAAAAGGCCGGCGGCGCGCCGCCTAAGGAGGAGAAGCAAGAGGCGCCGCCGCAGGAGCCGCCAAAGGTCTTCGATTCCCGCCGGGACGAAAACGCCGGCTTGGGCGAGACGGCGGGGAACGCGGCGCCGCAGCCGGAATCGCCCCCCGTCGAGGTGCTGCCCGTGGATTTCAGCAAAGAAGGACGCCGGCGCGCCGCGGCCAGTGCGGCGGCGCAGGTCGCGAGACGGGAAGAGGGTAGCCGGATCGACATCCCGCTCGGGCCCGACTTTGAGCCCGCGGGGGAGGACGAGGAGGACTTCCTCGACGGCATCATCGTCAACAGGCATGTTCTGCCGACCGGGCCCGCGGCCGAGGTGGTGGCGGAGGTCTACCGCCAGCAGGAGGCGCTGGAGACGATGTTCACGGATTTCAGCGAGCCGGAGGAGCCGCGCGCGCAGGCCGGGGCCCCGGCGGCCGGCCGGAAGAAGAGGGCGCGGACGAGCCCTCCGCCGCGCCGCAGCAGGTGCCGCAGGGGGAGCCGGTTCCCGGCGGCGCGCGGCCGGTTGAGGAATACCGCT
>CAZKRQ010000175.1:0-4949 GCA_964555125.1 uncultured Oscillospiraceae bacterium | reverse complement strand
TCCTGCCCGAGCCACAGAAAACAACCCTGCCGGAGCCGCAGAAAAACGTTCCTTTCTCAGAAAGACTGGCGTCTTTTTGGGAACAGATCACCCACCTATTTCAAACAGAGGAGTAACACGCCATATGAGAACCCCAAAAAGCAGATTCTGGTCTTTACTTTTCGCGCTGATTCCGGGTTGCGGTCAAATGTACCTGGGATTTATGAAGCGCGGCCTTTCCCTGATGATCTACTGCGCCATTCCCGTCCTGCTCAGCGCAATGGGGAATCTCGACATCCTTTTTCTGGGCGCTGTCATCGTCTGGGCCTATTCCTTCTTTGACGCGCTCAACCTGCGCGCGCTGGACCCCGAAACGCTCGCGGCCATCCCCGACGAGCTGCTGGTTCCCGGCAATCTGCCGCAGCTTCAGTTCAAATCCGATAAGATTTATAAAACCGCGGGCATCCTGCTGATTCTGGTGGGCGCATACAGCATCTGGAACATGATCTTCTGGACGTTGTACAATGACCTGTATGACTATGAGCCCTATCTCGCCCACATTATTTATGCGGTCAACAACCTTGTGCCGCGCCTTCTGATCAGCGTGGCGATTATCTGGCTCGGCATCCGCCTGACCCGCAGCAAAAAGCAGGAAACCGCTCTTCTGGAGGAACCTACTGATGAATTTAACCAAAAAGCGTAGCACCGTCTCGATTCTCAAGCTCGCCGTCGGCCTGATCGGCTTCATGCTCGTCACGGCCCTGATCTCGATCGGCCACCGCCGCCGCGCGGCGGACGCCGGCCCCGGCGATCCGCAGGAGGATTGGAATGGAACCGAAGAATAACCGGCGTCTCGGAACCCTGACGGCGGGCGTCACCCTCATTCTCGTCGGCGCCGTGCTTCTGGTCTCGCTGTTTCTGCCCTCGTGGACGGTGCTGTCCGTCGCGCTCAAGCTGTGGCCCTGCGTGCTGATCTTACTCGGGCTTGAGCTGCTCTGCTGCCGCTTCGCCAAGGAGGGTAACGCGCCCCGCGTCGATTTCGGCGCGCTGATCATCATGCTGCTGTGCGCCGCCTTTTCCTTCGGCTGCGGCATTGTCAGCCTGTGGATGCAGTATCACGTCACACTCCACTGACACACTCTGATAGAAGCCCCAAACGCACAGCCCCCTCCGCTCAAAGCGGAAGGGGGCTGTGCGTTTTCATCTCAATGTGCTACAATAAAATGCGGGGGCCCTCTCTAACCGCGTCGGGCGCAGAGAAAACAGGAGCAGACGCAGAGAATCTTTGTGGCGGGCGGCGCACCCTATGACCCTGCTGCGGGAACGCGGGCCCAAAAAGCAGTAAAACCGATCTTGCTCTCGAGCGGCCGACAAGCGTGCCGTTCGGGATCTTGAGATAGAACACCGAAAGAGAAAGGAACAAAAACCATGCTGATTTTGTGGGGCACCAAGGGATTTGTCAAGGACGGGGGCATGAGCGTCGACCCGACGCCCTGCCTGTCATGCGGCGCGCAGGGGGCAAAAAAGCTGTTTCGCGTGCGCAACTGGTTCACCCTGTTTTTCATCCCGATTTTCCCCTTCTCGAGCAAATACATCGTCAAATGCACCCGCTGCGGCCGCGAAGACGTCGTCAAGGCGGCGAAGGAGGAGTTTAACCAGAATCTCCGCGAGTCCAAGCAGCTCAAGCTACCCGAATAAGCGGACAGCTCAGCAGGGGTCGAGGCGGATCGCGCTGATCTCGCCCAATCGAAGGATCTCGCCCGCGGTTCTTCGCACAGGCGCATGAAACAGGGGGCCGTCGAGCACGACGGTGTGATATTCCCCGTTTTCGCCGCACAAATCGACGCCGAGCCCGCGCAGCTCTTCGAGTAGCGGCAGATCGAGCACGCGCCCGAGAAAACGTTCGGGCAGCGCGCTTTGCCGTACGCATTTGACGACGCAGCGATAGCCGAGGCCGACGACCTCCCGCACCAGCTCCTCGCGGCTTTCGCCCCAAAGCGGCAGCTCCGCGCGCAGGCCGGCGGCCGCGCAGCGCGCCTCGTTCCAGCGGCGGTGCGCCTCGAGATCGATGTCGCCGAAAACGCAGGCCTCAACGCCCTGCTCCTTTTGCGCGCGCAGACAGCGCTCAAAGGCGGCTTCATAGTCCGCGCCGCCCGCCGCTTCGCAGCAGACAAGCGGAAGGCGCAGGCTCTCCGCCATGGCGCAGAGCAGCGCGCGATCCGCGCCGTGAAACCAGCTGCGGCCGGCGTCCCGGTTGAACATGACCAGCAGCGCGGCGGGCTTATGCCCCTGCGCGACCATGCGGTGCAGCGCGAGCACGCTGTCTTTTCCGGCGCTGAACGAGAGAACAAATTTCATCCGATTCATCCTTTCACGGCCATAATCCGGCTTTTTTGCCGAAAGGGGGCCTGCGGCTTCGAGTTGCCCCGGTGCGTTGCGCCGCTTTTTGCTGCGCGCGCCCGCTTTAACGCGGCACAAATGGGCGATGGACCGTCTTGGGAACCGGCTCAATACCATAATCATATTCCGAAAGCGGTTGGGCAAGCATAAACCGGCGGGGCTGCGCAGTCGCCGCCGGTTTTGTCCGCTTCTGTGGGCCTGCGCGCCGGTTCCCGAAGAGAGGCGCGCGGCGCGTTTATCCGAGATTCGCGCGGTCCTGATCACCGTCGGCCTTAAACATCGCGTAATCTTCGGGCTCGGAGGTGAACAGGGTAAAATCGACGTTCTCCATCAGGGGCGGCTCGAGATAGTTGGGCAGGATATTGACGTCGTCCGCCGCGCGCTTCGCAAAGCCCGCGCGCGCCATCACCCCGTCGGGGATGCCGTAGGCGTACCAGTCGCAGAACTCGGCGCCTGTGTCGCGCAAAAATCGGTCGAGGAAGACGCCGCACGCGGGTATCTTCGCGCGATCCCCAACGTAGTCGACCACCCGAACAACACGCCCCTGCGGCTGTTCGATAACGCGCAGGCAGAGCAGGCAGAAAGCCTGCCCGTCCTCCCGGCCGAGAAAAACGCGATAGGGGAGATAGCCGTTGTCAAAGTAACGCCGCGCAACGTAATCCCGATCTTTATATGGTTTATTGTTTTCATAGGCTTTAAAATTAAACTCCTCCAGCGCCGCCGCCGTCGGCAGCGCCTCAAAGGTGGCCCGGGAGGGCGCGAAGGGGAGGATTTGGGGCGAAGCAATTCTACAAAGAGTATAATTTTTGACAGAATCTCCGATTCTGTAATACTGCGTCAGTGTCGCGACGGTATAGCCGAAAAACTGATAGAGCGCCGCCGTTTTGGGGCGGATGTTGTTGCACGCGAGCGTGCGGCAGCCGGTCAGGTCGCGAATCGACGAAATCAGGCCGAGAGAAAGGCCGAGCGGGGCGTTTTTGCTGCTGACAAGAAAGCTCAGCCACACGTCGGGCCGGTCCGACCCGCTCGCCGGGATATAGCCGCAGACAGAGAGGAGCTCGCCGGTTTCGGCCGATTTTGCGCAGACAAAGTTGATGGCGCCTTCACGCCGGTAATAGTAGTCGAACAGTCCCTCGTTGTGGATCAGGGGATGCTCTTTTCCCCATGCCTCGCGGCAAAACGCGCGAAAAGCGGGCAGCTCGCCCTCGGTCAGCCTGGCATAAACCGTCTCGCCCATCGGCTCAGAGCTGGGTGGCGGCCGTGATCGGGATCACGGCGCCGGAGGTATAGGCGTTGGCGTCGTCGAGCAGGTGCAGAACGGTCGGCGCAATATCGTCGGGGCGGGCGTTGCGGCCGAGCGGGCTGTTTTTCGCGTTGATCTCGACCGTCAGGTCGGCCAGGCCGCTGAGAAAGCCGGTCTCGGTCATGCTCGGGGCGACTCCGTTGACCGTCACGCCCTTGTCGGCGTATTCGACCGCGAGCGCGCGCATAAGACCCATCAGCGCGCATTTGACCGAAACATAGCTCGCCAGAAATTTTGGGGGCGCGCCGAGAATATAGCTCGTGAGCATAAAGACGACCCGGCCAAACCGCCGTTTGGCCATTTTGGGCAGAAATTCACGGCAGACCAGCGCGGCGCTCAGATAGCCGACGTTGAGCTCCTTTTCAAAGCGCGTCTCGTCGAACGCGCGAAACTTGGCCGGAACGGCGGGCAGGCTGGGCAGCTGCACGAGCTTGTCGATGTCGAAGTCGAGCGCCGCGACCCCGGCGACAAAATCCCGGATGCCCTCAACGGAGGACAGATCGCCGCGGACGCGGACGAGGGTGCGGCCGCCGCCCTCCAGCGCATCCAGCTTTTCGGGCGCGGCGAAGTAGTGCGCGATCACCGTGCCGCTCATCCCGGCGACGATCGCCGCGCCCATATCGCTGTCGGCGCCGACGACAAGGGTGGCGCGGCGGCTTGCTTCCTTTATCTGCGTCATGATTGACCGCTCCTTTTCAACATTTTAACAATCGCGTTGTCGAAAACCGTCGTTTTTACGCGGTTACGCCCGCGAGGATTCTGCCCCGATTGACGGTGACGCCGTTCTGGTTGACGATGCGCGCCTCCACGGTGATGCGGCCGAAGGTTTCGCTGACCTCTGCGACCTTGCCGGTAACCGTGAGCGTGTCGCCAATAAAGACCGGCTTTTTAAATTTTGTGGTGACCTCGTGCAGCAGGGAGAATTCGCCGGGCAGATATACGCCGGCGAGCGTGGAGTAGAGCGACGCGACCAGCATCCCGTACACGACCCGGCCGGGATAGCCCTTGGAGCGGGCATAGGTCTCGTCGGTGTGCAGCACATTGACGTCGCCGGTGATCTCCCGAAACCGATCGAGCATGGCGGCGGTTACCGTGACGGAAAAGCTCTCGGTGTGGCCGGGCGTCAGCCCGGCAAGGGTGTAGTGATTCATAAAAAACCTCTTTCGGAAGGGAAGGGTCGTGAGGTCGCAAGGTCGTGAGGGCTGCGCGCCCTCACACTCCGCGCCAAAGGGCCGCAGGCCCTTTGGAAACCCGTGGCCGGATTGGT
>CAZKRQ010000174.1:0-4953 GCA_964555125.1 uncultured Oscillospiraceae bacterium | reverse complement strand
CGATACACGGGAAATGAAAAGTGGCCGACGCTGCTGGACGAGGAAAGCGCACAGAGAAGCGCGGCTGTGCATACGCTCAAAATCGGGAAAGCAAGCATAAAGAAAAACGCGGAGCAGGATGCCCTTTGGCCGCTGCTTCGCTGTCCCGAATGCGGCGGCAGACTGCTGCGCGCGAGCGGCAGGGCGGCGAAGTCGGGCAGACTGATCCTGCGCTGCTATGACTGCAAATACATTGTTCGCACGACGGGGGACGAGCTGCTCGAAAATCTCCGGGCCCGGCTTGAAGCGGACGATGTGCAGGCCATACAGCTGCCCGAACTGTCCCCGGCAATCCTGCGCGGACAAAACGAGCTGACGAGGGCGAGCGCGGCGAACATCCCGATCCGCGAGTTCAAAGAGAAGCTGTTCGCGCTCCTCTCCGCGCAGTTCGACGCAATCAATTGCCCGCGCGTTCCGCTCAAATATGTCACGGATGACAAACAAAACCGCTCCGCCGAAATCGATTGGCCGATTTTCGGCAGGGCGGTTTTCGCTGTCTGTGTATCGAAAACCGGCGAAGTGCAAATTCAGTACACAAATCCAAAAACAGAAATAGAGGAACAAGAAAGCCAAATCATTTGTCAACACAAAATAAGGCCATAGAAATTCTTTGGACAGGAGTGAACAACATGGGCGAACCGGCAGTCGAGCTTCAGCGAGTGGTACATGTCATCCCGCCGAATCCCGCGCGGGTGCAGAGCATGGAGCTGTCCCCCGCGCGCAGGCAGCGGGTCGCGGCGTACTGCCGCGTCAGCACCGACGACGAGGAGCAGCTCACGAGCTATGAGATGCAAAAGCAATATTACACCGAGCTGATCTCCTCGACCGAGGGCTGGGAGTTTGCGGGCATCTACGCCGACAGGGGTCTCTCGGGCACCTCGATGAAAAACCGCGACGAGTTCAACCGCATGATCGTCGCCTGCAAGCGCGGGCGCATCGACCTTATTCTGACCAAATCCATCTCCCGTTTCGCGCGAAACACGGTGGACTGCCTCAAAACCGTGCGTATGCTGAAAGGGCACGGCATCGGGGTGCGGTTTGAAAAGGAGAACATCGACACCCGCAAGGCGTCGAGCGAGTTTCTCATCACCCTGTTCAGCGGGCACGCGCAGTCCGAGTCCGAATCCATCAGCAAAAACGTGACGTGGGGCAAGCGAAAGGCGATGGCGGCGGGCAGGATCACGACCCTGCGCAACCTGTTCGGCTATGCGCAGGAGGAGGGCGAGGAACCCCGAATCATCCCCGAAGAAGCGGCTGTTGTGCGCCGTGTCTACGAGATGTATTTGTCAGGATCAAGCCTGCCGCAGATACAGGAGCGTTTAGAGCGCGAAGGCGTCGTCACCCGGCGCGGAAACGCGTGGTCGAGGGAAGCGATCAAGGGGATGCTGCGCAATGAGAAATATGCGGGCGATTTCCTGCGGCAAAAGACCTACTGCGAGGATCTGCTCACCCATCGCATGAGAACCAACCGGGGCGAGCTGCCGAAATACTACATCGAGAACAGCCACCCCGCCATCGTCGAACGGGCGCTGTGGAACCGGGTGCAGGAGGAGATGGCGCGGCGCGCGGGCAAGCTCAGGCTGAACCCAAAAAACGGGCAGACCGTGAACGGAAAATTCTCGGGCAAATACGCGCTGAGCGAGCGGATGGTCTGCGGCGAATGCGGCGCGCCCTACCGGCGATGCACCTGGGTGCGCAACGGTAAAAAGCGGATCGTGTGGCGGTGTGTGAGCCGCCTTGAGCACGGCAAGCAGTTCTGCAAAGACTCTCCGACGGTGGATGAGCATGTCGTGCACGAGGCCGTTCTCAGAAAGCTGAACGAGCTGTTTGAGAATAAGGACGAGTTGAAACGGCGGCTGGTGCAGAGCATAGCGGGCGCGATCTCAAGTGTACGAACTGTAACAGAGACAGATGCTGAAATAGGCGGTGAGACTGCAAAGCTGAACCGGCGATTAGAAGAGCTGAGAACAAGACAGGATGCCCTCATTGCCCGGGCGGCGGCCTCCGGCGCACTGGACGCAGGGCTGCTGAAGCAGTGCGAGCAGGTGAACGCGGAGATGACGCAGACAAAGGAGCGGCTGGGACAAATTGAGACAGAAAGGCTCCATCTCGTAAGCGCAGACGAGCGCATGAAAGCGATCTGCGACACAATTGCCGCCCTCCCCGCGCGGCTCGAGGAATATGACGACAGCTTGACCGCGAAGCTCGTGAAAGCCGTGAAAGTGTATCCGAACAGGTTGGAGGTGGAGATCGTATGATAGCCTGTTCGATAACCGATATAATGAAAGGACAGATACCATAAATTAAAAACAGGAGAAAAGAAAATGCCGATACCTAACAGAGCATTAGACGATTTTAAACTGTATTTATATGAGCGCGAGCGCAGCGCCGCGACGGCGGAGAAGTATGTGCGGGCGGTTCGACAGTTTCTCAGCTTTGCGGGAGAGAACGCACAGCCCGAAAAAGAAACGGTCATCGCGTACAAACAGCAGATGCAACTGAACGGCTACGCCGTGGCGAGCATCAACGCTGCGATCGCGGGCATCAACTGCTATCTGCGATATATCGGCCGGCCCGAGTGCTGCGTGCGGCAGCTCAAGATGCAGCGGCAGATCTACCGCCCGCAGGAGCGCGAGCTGACAAAGCAGGAATATATGCGTCTGCTTGAGACCGCGAAGCGGCAGGACAAGCGGCGCCTCTACATGATTTTACAGACGATCGCGGGGACAGGCATCCGCATCTCGGAGCTTAAATTTTTCACGGTTGAGGCTGTGCGGGCGGGCAGGGTCGTCGTGGCGTGCAAGAACAAGAACCGCGTGGTGCTGATCCCCAAAAAACTGCGCGCAGCGCTGCTCGACTATATAAAACAAACAGGGATCACATCCGGCATGATCTTTGTGACGCGAAGCGGCCGGGCGGTGAACCGGGGCAACGTGTGGGCGGAGATGAAAGCGCTATGCGCCTCGGCGCGGGTGCAGGCGAGCAAGGTGTTCCCGCACAACCTGCGCAAGCTGTTCGCGGCGGCGTTCTACAGCGTGGACAAGGACATCGCAAAATTGGCCGACGTGCTCGGCCACAGCAGCATCAACACGACAAGGATATATGTCGCCTCGAGCGGCCGCGAGCACCTGCAAAGGCTCGACCGTCTGGGGCTTGTGGTGTAGAAAAAGCAAAAGCGACGGAATAAACCTTCTGTCGCTTTTACAACGTTCTATAAATATTATTAAAACACAAAATATGTATAAAAGCAACTCAAAATGAAGAGAAAAGGTGATGCGGGATATACGTTCCGCACAATTTCTGGTAAAAGCATAAAGTAAAAACGCCTGATACCCATGTGGTACCAAGAAAAAGTAAATATCTTTACTGTGAAAAAGAAAGCCTCTGACAGGGCTTCCTTTTGTTTTACGACAAAAGGTTTATTCCGTCGCTTTAAGGTGCATTGATTGGCTGTGAGGTTGAGGATATGCGGATAACACAGGAATCAATAGAAAAATTTTTTGAGCGACGCGAGCACACAGGGAAAATCCAGGGGCTCTTTTGAGCTGTATTCCTAAAATTTATAGCGGTTCTGCGGCGTCGCCTCGGACGATATGCCCCCGACGAAAGCGTAGCAGTATACAGCGATTATCTCAAAGAGCTGGATATGTAGCGCCCACAATTCAGCTGTATCTCAGCGCCGTGTCGGTGTTTTTCAAGCACAGGGGCATGAGACCTGCGATTCATTCCAACGATAAGAACTCGGTGAAAGGAAGCATGAGGTTACATTATTTTGATGTGATGTCATCAATGATTTTATGCTGTTGAAAAAGAATCCCAATGAAACAAACTATGTCGGCGGAAGAAAACACTGGCTGGATGTCATCAAGAATCAGAGCGACGGCGAGCTGCTTGTTTGGCGCGCGCCAGAAGAGGATTTTAATACAAACTCGACCTTGATCGTAATGCCCGGAGAATCCGCGGTTTTTATTAAGAGCGGAAATATTGAACATGTTTTTTCCGAGGGCACTTATAAGCTCAATACGCAGAACTATCCGTTTGTTTCGCGTCTTGTTACGGCCTTTTCCGGCGGGATTTCGACATTCAATTGTGTCGTTTACTTTGTTCGCATCGCGCACACGAAAGAAATCCCCTGGGGATTTTCTTTACAGATACGGGATCCAAAGCTAAACATCGCTACGCGATTAATGTGTCGGGGGGCGTATAAAATCCAGGTGAAGGATCCGCCTAAATTTCTGACAAAGCTGGTGGGCAATCATGTCTCCGCTTTTACGCAGGAAAGTATCCCGGACTTTTTCAGAAGCGAATTGACGCAATATATCAAGGCTGCGATAGGCGACTATATAAAAACCGCAAAAGAAGAAATTTTGGGCATCGAAACGAAGCAAACGGAAATTTCGCAGATCCTTTTGCCGCAATTGAGAGAGATATTTATTGAATATGGCTTACATTTGGTCGTTTTTTCCATTGAGGGGCTGGAGGCGCCGGAGGACGATCCTAACCGTTCCAGACTGGAGGCCGCTTATGCCACAAAAGCGGAGGCCTCTATCTATGGGGACGAATACGGCAAATTTGTGCAGCGCGAGGTTCTCAATAAACTGGCGGAAAATCCGTCCGGCGCGGCGGGTGCGTCTATGGCCGGCATCGGCATGGGAATCGGCGTTGCCCCTACAATGGAGACGTTGGCGACAGATTTATTTACCGCCCCGGATAAGAACCCGCTGGAGGTAATTAAGCAGCTTAAAGAGCTCCTCGATCTTGGGGCAATAACAGCGGCCGAATTTGATTCAAAAAAGAGGGAAATTCTGAACCGAATATAAGAGCCGCGCCCGGCGCCGAATGAATCCTGTCGTAGCGATGTGTTCGGAGTGTTGTCTGCTTCGGCGAAGCACGTGCGAAATCTCACTGCGCCGA
>CAZKRQ010000173.1:0-4972 GCA_964555125.1 uncultured Oscillospiraceae bacterium | reverse complement strand
AGGCGCGCAGAATTCGCAGCTCCGTCTTGCATTGCGGGCAGTTCATTTTTTCAGTCCTCCTTTACCCGGCCGCTCATTTCGGCTGATAATTCAACATGTCGAGATATTGCTGCGCGTAATCGACACGCGCGTTCGGGCTTTGTTCCGCGTCTTGCGGCGCGCTCTGCGCCCTGTCTGTCTCTGCGGCCCGCATTCCCCGCGAAAAAAGCCACGCGCCGCACGCGAGACCGGCCGCAAAAGCGAGAATGGAATAGATGATGATCGTCATACTTGTTTCTCCTTTTCTTTGTTGCCCTGCGCGCCGCGGCGCGCAGGAGTGTGAAATTGCCGCGATGCTCACCGTCCAAAGCCAATGAGCCCCGCGAGCTCGTCGTCAAAAGCGTCGCACAACCCGGCGGGGTCGGCGCGCGGCAGAATGCGGTGCGCGGCGAAATAGCGCAGCGCGTCGGGCGCGTGGGTCAGCTCGTGCGGGCGGTTCGCGCAGTCGTTGGGGTCGGCAGCGTCGTGCTGCAACGCGGGAACGCAGCGAATCGCGTTGACGCAATTCTCAAAGAACAGCAGGCCGGGCCGGCCGTCCCCGCGCGCGCCGAGCAGCTCTTTGAGCGCATACCAGCCCGGAACGCGCGCCGCCGACGCGCGGGTCAGCACAATGCCGTTGGACGCAAAAAGCTCCGCCGCGCTGCGCCCCGAATCCTGCCGCCGGTTCCACAGATCCGGCGGGGCAAGCCACAGCGCAACCCGTTCGCCCGGCGCGGTCTGTGCCAAAATCCGTCCCGCCGCCTCCGAAATAATCCGATCGGACTCATACAGCTCCCGATAGACATAGGCGCGGCCCGTCTCGTCCAGCGCGATCCAATACCCCGCCAGCATGTCAAGGCCATAATCCATCGTGAAAATCCGCGTCCACTCCTTCGGGATCTCAAACGGCGCGCAAACGTGTTTCTCCCTTCGCCATTCCGAAAAATACTGCCCCGCGCGCACATCCCAATCCCCCTCCAGCAGACGCCTGCGCTCCTCCTCGCCGAGATTGCACAGCCGCCGCAGATAACCGGGATCCTTTTTCATGAGAAAGACGTTATCGGTCACCCGCGCGGGCAGGAACAGCCGCGTGCCGTTCGCCTCCTTCGCTGTCGTTTCCGGCGCGGCCGCGTCAATGAAGCGCCTTTTCACCCAGGCGTGGCCGATATTGCCGGGATTTGACGTCGACTTCGCCTGCTTGGGAAAGCCGTTCACACCGCGCAGCCGTGAGAGCAGATAGAGATACATCTCTTCGGTGAAATGGGTCAGTTCGTCAAACCGCACGACGTCATATTCGGCCGATTGATAGCGGTAAACGTCCTTCTCATTGTCACAGTATCCGAATTCGATCGTCGACCCGTTGATAAACCGGCCGGTCCGCTCGCTTTTTGCGTAACGGTAAATCGCGCTCGGATAGAGCGCCAGCGCGCCGCGCACCAGCGTTCGCTCAAGCTCAGGCATGGTGCGCCGCAGAATCAACTGTTGTGAGCCCGCATAGCGCAGCGCATAGACAAGCGCGTCAATCAGCTGCGCAAAGCTCTTGCCCCCGCCCGCCGCGCCGCCGAACAGCACCTCGTCCGCTTCGGCGCGCACGAACGCGAGCTGCCGCGACGTGATTTGCAGCCGGATTGGGTGCGCAGCCGCGCTTTTTTTCCTCTTCGCCGCCGTTTTTGCCCGTTTTGCGCCAGCGTCGCGTTCCCCGGCTTCCCGGGGCGCTTTCATCGCCTCGCTCTCGATGGAGCCCAGCGCCCGTTCCCGCGCTTCGCTTTTTTGCCTCGGCAAAGCGCTGTTCACCGTTTGCGCACTCACAGCGGTTCTCCCTGCGCGTCCACGACCTGTAGGGTCAGCTCAATCTCGCGCAGCTCCGCAGGCGGCTCGGCCTCCTCCTTTGCGGCGTCGGTTTCACGAACAACGTCGCATAAAAACTTCACCGCCGCAACATCGCCGCGCAGCGCCTTGCGCACGACCGCCGCAGCTACCGCTTCATCGCGGCGCAGTCCCGCGCAGGGCTCCTCCGTCTCCTCCGACAGCCCCGCAAGCTCCCCGTCCCGCGCCTGCTCGGACAGGATGCGGCGAAACAGAGACGCAAAGCTCTCCGTCGCCGCTTTTTTCTTTGCCATCCTTCTCTCCCTCCTTCGTCAAACACCAATCCGTTTCTCCTGATTTTTTGCGGCATCCCGCACAGGGCGCAGCCCCTGCCCTTCGGGCAGGCCCCGGCCGCCGGCCCGACCGCGCGTTTTGCTCTGCTCCCCGTCTTTTTCGGCGGCCCGGGGGCGGCGCGCGGCGCGCGCCGCAGCTGCGCCCCTGCCTGTTTTCTTCTCTGGGTGAGACGGCCGCTTTTTTTCCAAAATACAGTGCGGAAACACACAAAAATGCACGCCGCACTCACCGACCCGATTCCACACGCAGCACCCGCAACGATGCCGTTTTACCTTCACTTTCATTCTTTTACCTCCGTTTTGTTTTTTGGGCATAAAAGAACAGCGCCGGAACTCCACAACGGAATTCCGGCGCTGTTCCTCAGCCTCTTACGCTCTTATTTTATCCCTCTCTCTGCGTACATTTCGTATCCTCGTTCAGCTTTTTCAGATATTTGTCGTGCCTCTTGCGGGGTATCTGCTCGTCGTTCCACCCCATCAGGAAGGCGATTGTCAACCAGCTGCGCCCTTTGATATACCGCTCGGTGAAGATCTGCCGTATCTCGGAGGACTCGATGCTGTTTATAAAGGTCTGCAACCCCAGCAGCTCGCAGATGCAGCGATGCATATTTTTTGCGATCAGCTTTTCGAGATAGGCGATCTCGGTGGCATAATATCCGGTGCGGTCTGCGTGCGCGCCATGGCTCGCGGACGCCTCGCCGAACGAGGGCCTGCGCCCATAGGTAGACAGGGAGCGCAACTTGGCGAGCCTTTCCCGTTCGATTGTGATTTCGCGCTTAAGCACGCGAAGCTGAGAGAGACGCTGTGCTGTTATCATCATACTTTTTCATCCTTTCACTTTTTTGCTCCCGGCTCCAAAAAGGAACCTTTGTTCTTGTGCTTTTATTATACGCCGCTCTCCTGGGGAAATCGATACCCTTTCAAAGTACTGTACGATCTATAGCCCCGTTCTTTTTCACAAATCGGCGCTTCTGTTTTATTGTGCTTTGCATAAATAGGAGAAAATTTGTTCTATAACGACTCTCCTTCTCCTCCCGCAGCGCCATACCGCGCCCCATTTCGGCGAAATAAAAACCCGGAGAACCGCTGGCCCCCGGGTTTTACTATATGCAATTTTGCTCTCAGCCGTTTGTCGACGAGGCGAGCTCGCCGTTTACATAGACGTCGGTGCGCTCGAGAACCTGCCCGCTTTCTTCCGTATAAGAATAGATGTTTTCGGTATAGGAATTCGTCGTGCTGTCAAAATTGACCACATCCGAATACTGGATCAGCTTATTGTTGGAATCATAATACTCCACCCGCCACAGCGTCACCTCGTCGTCCTTGTAAATGGAGGTGGTGTGATCATAGCCCTTGTTGGCAGCGGCGCCGCTCTGTGCGCTGCCTGCCGCCGCGCCCGTATCAGTCGCGGCAGAAGAAGGCTCCGTCTTCGCGCCGCCCGACGCAGCCGGGGCCGGCGCGCTCGATGGAGCCGGCGCCGTCGAGGACGGCGAACCGCCCGCCACATCGCTGCCGGGAGCGTCCGCGTTTCGATTCTGCGCCTTTGTGTCCGTCCGATGATCGTCCGGGACACGGCTTTCGTCCGCCTGCTCCGTCAGCGGCGGCTGGGTCTCCTCCCCGCTCACAGTCTGCGATACATCGGCAACCACATCGATGACCTTGTCGTTCTCCTCGCTGTGCAGGCTTGTGTCAACAGCGAGATTCACCCTGCGGTCCCCCAACAGCGCAGAGGACGCGTCGTTCGGCGTCGTGTTATTTGTCGAGGAAAGATATGCGGCCGAGGTAACGAGTACAGCCGCGGTCGTGCCTGCCGCAACCAGATATTTCAGCTTCATATTTCTTCTCCGTTTTTATTTTAATAGATGTTTGTAATTATCTATATAATATACCATTGTTTATCTTTTGTCAAATACTCCCTCTCGCGCACCGGGCCGCAGCTCAATCCAACTCCGCGAACAGCTTGACGCCCAGAATCGTCGCGGGGATGCGGTAATCCGGCGGGAGGTTGGACAGGACGATCACCGCCGTATCGGTCTCGGGGCAAAAGCCCAGATAACAGTTGAAATCCCCCGTGCCGCCGTTATGCCAGACAATGCCGTTCTCGCGGTCCAGAATCCACGCCATCCCGATTTCGTCCAGGTGAATGCCCGCCAACGAATAGGCTTCGCTGGTCGTGTCGATCTTTTCCAGAGGCTCGTGACAGGCCGCGATATAGCCGCTTTCTTCCAGCTGCAACTGCGCATAGGCCAGCATATCCGCGATATTGCTGGTGAGGCCGCCCGCCGGCAGATAGGCGTCCCCGCTCTGCCAATCCCAGTAGCGGCTTAAATCTCCGTCCTGCCGCGAGATATGGGTGTCGGGGAGCCGCAGCTCCTGCGCAAATTCATTCACAAGCGCCGTATATTCCCGCCCATACGCGGACTCGAGCACCAGGCCGAGCAGGGCGTAGCCGAAATTGGAGTAGTTGAAGGAAGCTTCGCCCGGCAGATCCAGCTTGTTCACCGCTTGCAGCAGCATCTCCTCCGTGACCCCATAAAATGAATTCCTGCCCGTCAGAAAATTTTTCACCATCGGCCAGGCGAAATAATAAGGCTTGCAGCCGGAGGTGTGCGTCAACAGCGCGCGCAATGTCGGGTACTCGTTGCCGGCAGGCAGCGCAAGATAGCGGTCGACCGTGGCGTCCAGCTCCAGCTTCCCTTCGGCGGCCGCTCTGCCGATCAACGCCGCCGTGAAGGTCTTGGTCAGGGAGCCGATCTCATAGGTGTGCAGCGCCTGCGGCAACACGACCGCGTCCT
>CAZKRQ010000172.1:0-4993 GCA_964555125.1 uncultured Oscillospiraceae bacterium | reverse complement strand
GCCACCGCAGGATTTGTTTCGTATGATAGCGGTGAAAGGAGGGCATTCCTGATGCTAAAGGAAAACCTGAAAAGAATCAGAAAATCCAGAGGACTTTCGCAGGAGGAGCTGGCGATCAAGCTGAACGTGGTGAGGCAGACCGTCTCCAAGTGGGAACAGGGCCTGTCGGTCCCGGACGCCGATATGCTGATCGCCATATCGGAGGTGTTTGAAACACCCGTGAGCACACTGCTTGGAGAGACCGTTGCCGAGACGAAGGCGGATGACCTGCGGGCGATTTCCGAGAAGCTCGAGGTCATAAACCTGAAGCTCGCGCGCAGAAAGGCGAGGGGACAAACAGCGCTCCACTGGTTTTTTATCTCGTTGTGCGTGGCGATTACGGCTATTTTTGCGGGCCTGGTCGTATTGAAGAGCCCCTGGCAGGGGTGGGATTACAGCCAACCCGAAACCGCGGTGCTCGGAGTGACATTTCACGCGTTTGAGTGGCTGTTCGTCAGGATAGCGCCGTTTGCCCTGATAGGCTCGGTCGTTGGGGCCTGTTTGACGCGCAAGAATGCGTGAAAGAGCCGGCCCGGATTGAAAAACGCCCGGTTTGGCGCGCTTACCGGCGCTTTCCCTGAACGGGCACAGCGCGCCTATGATGAAAAAGAACAGGGCGGGGCCCTGTGATCTGCCCTTAGGCTCACTTTGTGCGGAGCTTGCGGCCGGGCGCAGGGCCGTTGTAGAATGGAACGGCGCGTAAAAGAGCCGGAGCCGCATTGAGAAATGGGGAAAGAAGGGTTACGAAGCGCTCAGGAAAAGGGAAAAGACCGGCCACATGGCCGGCCTTTTGCGTGAAACGCGCCGTGCTTTTGGGTGCCCGGCGCCGCCGGAACCCAAAACGCTTTAACGGTTTGCTGCCGGGGCCGGAGGCTTTCGGCAGGCCTGCGCCGGAGGAAAAAGTTCGGTCACTCCTTCGGCCCGCCGCCGCGCAGATGCCTCAGGGCGAAGTAGCCAGCCAGCCCCCCGAAAAAGAGCAGGGACGGGACGATGAACAGCTGGGATACGCTGCCCGACGGGCCGGTGACGAAGATCGCCGTCGGCCCATCCGCCCCGCCGATGATGCCGAGGCTGCCCGAATGCGCCGTAAACCAGCAGAACGAGAGGGAGAGGATAAGCCAGATCAGGCCGGCGACCGCGAGCGCGAGACAGACAAACCGCCAGCGGCTGCGCCGGTAGGCAAAGGCGGACATTTCCTCGTTGAGATCGGCCGCCACCTGCGCGGGCGCGCCCAGATCCGCCATGATCGCGTCATAGCCCTCGCCCTGCTCGTGGCGCGCGGACACACTGGTCATCAGATCGCTCATCACCCGCGTCCGGATGCGAAACGGGAGCCGGAGCCGCCGCTCGACGGCGTTCATATACTTTTTAATAGGCGGATAGCCGCTGTTATTTTTCAAAATGAATGACCTCCTCGCAAAGGGTATCGACGCTGTCGCGAAAGCGCAGCCAAATCTCGTATTGCGCCCCGAGCGCCTCGCGCCCCGATTGGGTCGCCGCATAGATCTTTTTCGGCGCTGCGCGCCCCGACTTCGCCTGTTGCCAGCGGGATTCGATCAGCCCGTCGTCCTCCAGACGGTAGAGGATCGGATACAGGGTGCCCTCCTTCATCCGAAACAGGCTGTCGGACGGCTTGCTGAGCCGCATGAGAAGCTCGTAGCCATACGACGGCTTGTCGCAGATGAGGCCGAGCACCAGCATCTCCAGCACGCCGCGTTTGAGCTGCCGCAGCAGATGATCCGCCATCACATAACCTACCTTTACAATATATTTAGTGTTGCTAAATATAAGTATACCGCTCCCGCGCGCCGTTGTCAATAGCGGCGGGAGGATGGATTTTCCGGCTTTTTGCGCTTGCCTGTGCCCGCACAGGCGTTTCGGCAATCCGGCTTCAAAAGCGCATCGGTAAAAATCAAGCCCCGGCTTAGCCGAAGCTTGACTTGGTCCTGTAGGCGATTGTTTCCGAAGACGTTTTTAAAAGCGCGCCGAAAATTTTTCCGGCCGCGTTTTGTGCCTTACTGTCTGCAAACGGGCAATTCTTTTTTATTGCCCCAATTCCGTAATCGCTGACTTACTTTATTATATCCCGCTTTGCTCGATGCCTGAGGCCAAAGCCGTTTTATTCTCACCGGCCGCGCCGGGGAATTTATTGCGCTGACGCTCTTTAAAAGAAATACCGCGCCCGGCAAAGCGCGGGCGCGGCATACAGGTCCCGCGTGAAAAGGACGCTGTTTTGGTTTTTTCGGCGCGCCGTCTCTTCTGGCGCGCGGCGAGAAAAAAGACGGGCTTCATCCGAAGGGGAAAGCGGACGCTCCTATGAGAGAAACGGCGTTAGCGCCGCCGCGACGACCTGATAGCCCGCGTCGCTGATGTGAATGCCGTCGGTTGTGTATGCGGGCTCGAGAAAGAGGGTGTTTTTTTCGCACAGCGCATCATAGGCGCTGCAAAACAGAAAACCGTGCTGCTCGGCGAGCGTGCGCAGGCCGTCGTTGCTCTGGGCGATCACGCCGCAAAGAGAGCGGGTCAGGCGCGGGTTGACCTCGCTGTTGATCGGGTACAGCGCCTGTAAAATGAGGCGGCATTCGGGAAGGCGGGCGGCGAGCTCGGCCAGCAGGCCGTCCATCTGCGCGAGATATTCCTCGACCGAAACGCCCTGCGAAAGGTCGTTGACGCCGATGAGGAGAACGACGCATTCGGGCTCGCCGTCGCAGATCTCGTCCAGCCGGGCGAGGAGCCCGGCGACGGTGTCGCCGTTTACGCCCAGGTTGAGGCAGTCGAGCGACGGAAACAGCGCCTCCAGATCCATGCCCGCCGTCAGGCTGTCCCCGGCAAAGGTCGCGCGGGAAAGCGGCGTGTCCGGCTGCGGGTCTCGGGGGCTCTGAGCTTCTTTTCCGGCGCCGGAGCAGCCGGACAAAGCCAACACCACGCAGGCGGCCGCGCAGAAAAAGCGGCCGTGCGCGGGGACGCGGCGTCTGATTTGTTTCATGGCTGTGAAAACATGGGGGTGGAGAGATAGCGCTCGCCGGTGTCGGGCAGCAGGACGACGATCGTCTTGCCCTCAAAATCCGGGCGCGCCGCGAGCTGCAGGCCCGCCCAGAGCGCGGCGCCCGAGGTGATGCCGCAGAGCAGACCCTCTCTGCGCGCGAGCAGGCGCCCCGCCTCGTAGGCGTCCTGATCGCTCACTGTGATGATCTCGTCGAGAAGCTGCGTGTCGAGCACCTCGGGGACAAAATTGGGGCCGATGCCCTGCAGGCCGTGCGCGCCGGAGCGCCCCTCGCTGAGCAAAGGGGAGCCGCTCGGCTCCACGGCGACAATCCGCACGCCGGGGATGCGCTCCTTTAAATATTGGCCGGCCCCGGTCAGGGTGCCGCCCGTGCCGGCGCCCGCGACAAAGACGTCGATTTTGCCGTCTGTCTGGCGGTATAGCTCGGGGCCGGTCGTGGCGCTGTGCGCGGCCGGGTTGGCGGGGTTGACGAATTGCCCGGCGATGAGGCTGCCGGGGATTTCGGCGTGCAGCTGCTCGGCCTTGTCGATGGCGCCCTGCATCCCGCGCGCGCCGTCGGTCAGAACGGCCTGCGCGCCGTAGGCCGCGACGAGCTGCCTGCGCTCGGGGCTCATGGTCTCGGGCATTGTCAGGATAAGGCGATAGCCCTTGCAGGCGCAGGCCGCCGCAAGGCCGATGCCGGTGTTGCCGCTTGTCGGCTCGATGACGGTCGCGCCGGGCTTGAGCAGCCCCTTTTCCTCCGCGTCCGCGAGCATGTGCGCCGCGACGCGGTCCTTGACGCTGCCCGCCGGGTTAAAGCGCTCGACCTTGGCCAGCAATGTCGCGCCGAGCTTATAGTCGCGCTCGAGCGCGCAAAGCTCGACGAGCGGCGTGTTTCCGATCAGATCAAAAAAGCTTTTCTTGATGTCTGCCATCTTCAGCACCTGTCCGTTTTATTTGATAAAGGAAAATGAGCGGGGCGGCGCAAATGAGGCCGCCGCGCGCCTGCAAATAGTGTAGCACAAAATGCGGCGGGAGAAAACACCGCTTGTTGCAAAGAGGCGGCGCGCTTTGCTATAATAATGAGCGAAATTGGGCGAGGAATCGAACGAAAAAATAAAACAGGGAGCTCGCCACAGAGAGATGAATACTTTTTCCGCGATGTTGTTTCGCATGAAATATATCAGCCGCTGGGGCCTGATGCGCAATACCCGCACGGAGTCTCTGGCGGAGCACGCGCTCGACACGGCGCTGCTCGCGCATCTGCTCGCCTACGCGGCAAAGACGAGATTCGGCGCGCAGGTCGACCCCGAGCGGGTGGCGTGCAGCGCGCTGTATCACGACGCGGGGGAGATCCTGACCGGGGACATGCCCACGCCGGTCAAGTATTCCAACGAGCTGCTGCGCGCCGAGTATAAGCGGGTCGAGCGGGATGCGGAGCGCCGCCTGGCCGCGCTGCTGCCCGGCGATCTCGCGCGGGAAATGGAGCCGTATCTCACACAGAGCGAGCTCAACGACCGCGAGCGCGGCATTCTCAAAGCGGCGGACAAAATCTCGGCGCTGCTCAAATGCGTCGAGGAGGAGCAGGCGGGCAACCGGGAATTTCGCTCGGCCAAGGAGAGCGCGCTCAAGGCGCTGCAAGCCGGTATGCAGCCCGAAACGCGCTGGTTTCTCGAGGAATGCCTGCCCGCCTACGCCATGACCCTCGACGAGCTGATGGGAAAGGACGGCGCGCCATGCTGATTTTGGGGATCGAGACCTCCTGCGACGAAACGGCGGCGGCCGTCGTGCGCGACGGGCGGGAAATCCTCTCGTCGGCCGTCGCGACGCAGATCGCCGAGCACCGGCTGTATGGCGGCGTGGTGCCCGAAATCGCCTCCCGCCGCCATATTGAGACGATCGCCGGCGTGACGGGTCAGGCGCTCGAGGAGGCAGGCGTCGCGCTCGACGGGATAGACGCGATCGCCGCGA
>CAZKRQ010000171.1:0-5011 GCA_964555125.1 uncultured Oscillospiraceae bacterium | reverse complement strand
GCTTGGCGACATAGCCGGGATGGTACAGCTCGTCGACGATGCCGGTCGCAAGGCCGATCTGATTCCCATAGCTCGAATAGCCCGCCGCCGCCGTCGTCACCAACTTGCGCTGGGGCAGCTTGCCGGGCAGGGTGTCCCCCACCGGCGCAAGGGGGTCGCCCGCGCCGGTCACCCGCATGGCCTGATACACATAGCCGCGGTTGGCGAGCGGGTCGCGGATCGCGCCGCCGATGCAGGTCGCCGCGCCGCCGAACGGCTCGATTTCGGTCGGGTGATTGTGCGTCTCGTTCTTGAAGAGGAGCAGCCAGTCCTCGTCCTCGCCGTCCACGTCCACCTTGACGCGAACCGAGCAGGCGTTGATCTCCTCGCTTTCGTCGAGGTTTTTCAGCGCGCCCTGCTTTTTGAGATATTTCGCGCCGATCGTCGCCAGATCCATCAGGCAGATCGGCTTCTCGCTGCCCGCGTACACCGCCTCGCGCATCGCTTTATATTCCGCAAAGGCCCGCGCGACCTGTCCATCCTCGCAGACAACCTCGTCGATGATGGTGCCGAAGGTCGTGTGGCGGCAGTGATCCGACCAGTAGGTGTCGATCATCCGAATCTCGGTGATGGTCGGGTCGCGCCGCTCCGCGCGGAAATACTGCTGGCAGAACGCGATGTCGTCCTCGTCCATCGCAAGGCCGTATGCTTCAATAAACGCCGCCAGGCCCGCGCGGTCGAGCCCGGTAAAGCCGCCCAGCGTCTCCACCTCCGTCGGCAGGTCGTACCGCGCCTTGAGCGTCTGCTTGCGCGCGAGGGAGGCCTCGCGCGCCTCGACCGGGTTGATGACATAGCGCTTGATCGCGTCGAGCTGCGCGTCCCCGAGCACCCCCGAGAGCAGATAGACCCGCGCGGTCTGCACCTCGGGCCGCTCGCCCGCGCTGACGAGCTGGATGCACTCGCTCGCGGAGGCGGCGCGCTGGTCAAACTGGCCGGGCAGATATTCGACGGCGAACACCGCCGAAAAATCCCCCTCGGGCAGCTGCGCATAGGTGTCGTCGAGCTGCGGCTCGCTGAACACGACGCCGGCGCATTCGCGAAACAGCTCCTCTGCGATCCCCTCGACGTCGTAGCGGTTGAGGATGCGAAGGCCGGTCAGCTCCGAGACGCCGAGCAGCGAGCGCAGCTCGGCGAGCAGTGAGCGCGCCTCAACCGCATAGGGCTCCTTTTTTTCAACATAAATGCGATATACCGACATGGTTTTCCCCCGATCAGAGCGCCGAAAGGGCGCGTTTCCCTATGTCGCGGCGCAGATGCGCCCCCTCAAAATGAATCTTGTCCGCCGCCGCGTAGGCGTCCGCGAGCGCGTCGCGCAGGGTGTCGCCCGTCGCGGTCACGCCGAGCACCCGCCCGCCCGCGGTGACAAGCCTGCCACCCTCGCGCGCCGTGCCCGCGTGGTAGACGGTCGCGCCTTCGAGCTGGCCGTTTTCCAGCCCGAAAATTTCCTTGCCCTTCTCATATGCTTCGGGATAGCCGCCCGACGCGATGACGACGCAGGCCGCCGCGCCGTCCCGGTTCGGGACCTCGACCTCGTCGAGGCGTCCCTCGGTCGTCGCGCGCATGATCTCAAAAAGATCGCCCTCGAGCAGCGGCAGCACGACCTGCGTCTCGGGGTCGCCGAAGCGGCAGTTATACTCGATGACCTTCGGGCCCTCTTCGGTGAGCATCAGCCCGAAATAGAGGCAGCCCTTAAAGGTCCGCCCCTCGGCGTTCATCGCCCTGACCGTCGGCAAAAAGATCTCGTCCATACAGCGCGCGGCGATCTCGGGCGTGTAATAGGGGTTGGGCGCGACCGTCCCCATGCCGCCGGTGTTGAGCCCCCGATCCCCGTCCAGCGCCCGCTTATGGTCCATCGAGCTGATCATCGGCTTGACCGTCTTGCCGTCGGTGAAACAGAGCACCGAGACTTCGGGCCCCGTCAGAAATTCCTCGATCACGACCCGGCTGCCGCTCCTGCCGAAGCGGCCCTCCTCGAGCATGGATTTGGCCGCCGAGAGCGCGCTCCTTTCGTCCTCGCAGATGAGCACGCCCTTGCCGAGCGCGAGCCCGTCCGCCTTGACCACGACAGGGTAGCGGCCGCTGCTCTGAATAAACTTCGCGGCCTTCAAAAAGCTGTCAAACGATTGATATTGCGCGGTCGGGATGCCGTATTTTCGCATGAGATCCTTGGCGAAGATCTTGCTGCTCTCAATCAGCGCCGCCTTTGCCGAGGGTCCGAACGCGGGGATCCCCTTTTCCGCGAGCAGGTCGACGAGCCCCATGGCGAGGGGGTCGTCGGGCGCGACGACGGCGTAATCTATCCGGTTTTGCTGCGCATATTGCGCGATTGCCTCGACGTCGGTCGCCCTGATGTCAACGCAGGCCGCGTCATAGGCGATGCCGCCGTTGCCGGGGCAGCAGACGATTTCGTCGACCGCGGCGCTCTGCCTGAGCCTGCGGACGAGCGCGTGTTCGCGGCCTCCGCCGCCCACCACGAGAAGTTTCATAGATCGCTGTGCTCTCCCTATAAATTTTTTCTGCCGTTCCCGATCAGTGATGGAACAGGCGCATCCCGTTGAATGCCATCGCGATGCCGTATTTGTCACAGGTCGCGATGACCTGATCGTCCCGAATCGAGCCGCCCGGCTCGACGATGGCCGTCACGCCGGAGCGGTGCGCGCGCTCGATGTTGTCCCCAAAGGGGAAGAACGCGTCCGAGCCGAGGCTGACCCCGCTCACCTGCGCGAGCCACGCCGCCTTTTCCTCGCGGGTCAGCGGCTCGGGCCGGGTCTTAAAGGTCTGCCGCCACACCTGCTCGCCGATGACGTCGTCATAGTCCTCCGAGATATACACGTCGATGGCGTTGTCGCGGTTGGCGCGCTGGATTCCGTCGACAAACGGCAACGAGAGCACCTTCGGGTGATGCCGCAGCTGCCAGATGTCCGCTTTGTTCCCCGCAAGGCGGGTGCAGTGGATGCGGCTCTGCTGGCCCGCGCCGACGCCGATCGCCTGGCCGCCCTGCGCGAAGCAGACCGAGTTGCTCTGGGTATATTTGAGGGTGATCATGCAAAGCAGCAGATCGTCGCGCTGCGCGCGGCTGATCTCCTTATTGGCGGTCACGATATTGTCGAAAAGATGTTCGTCGATCGGGAAGTTGTTGCGGCCCTGCTCGAAGGTGATGCCGAAAACATCCTTGTGCTCGATCGCGGCGGGCTCGTAGGCGCGGTCGATCTGCACGACGTTATAGCTGCCGCCCCGCTTGGATTTGAGGATCTCGAGCGCTTTCGGGGAATAGGAGGGCGCGATCACGCCGTCCGACACCTCTTTTTTGATGAGCAGCGCGGTCGCCTCGTCGCACTCGTCCGAGAGCGCCGCCCAGTCGCCGAAGCTGCTCATGCGGTCGGCGCCGCGCGCGCGGGCATAGGCGCAGGCCATCGGGGTCAGCTCGACGCCGTCGGTGAAATACATCCGCCGCAGCACCTCGTCGAGCGGAAGCCCGAGCGCCGCGCCGGCGGGGCTGACATGCTTAAAGGACGCCGCCGCACAGCGGCCGGTCGCCTGCTTGAGCTCGCGCACAAGCTGCCAGGAATTGAGCGCATCCAAAAAGTTGATATAGCCCGGCTTTCCGTTGAGGACCCTGAGGGGCAGCTCGCCGTTTTTCATAAAGATTTTCGCGGGCTTCTGGTTGGGATTGCAGCCGTATTTGAGTTCCAGCTCTTTCATCGTTTCTTCCCTTTCTGTCGTTGCGTGGGCGGCGCGGACAGGGGCCGCGCCGGCGGGCGTTCGGTTCAGACCTTGCTGTATTTGTTGAACAGGCGGTCCTCGGACTCGCCGGTCCTGACGTCGATATAGCGCACAAACAGCGAGACCTTGTTGTCCTCGTTGAGCGCGCCCCACAGTTCGCCGGCAAACGCGTCGAGGCCGCCGCCGACCGCGACGCGGACCGGCTCTCCCTCAAAGGAGGGGATCGGATTGCCGTCGCAGCGATAGGTGCTCAGGAAACGGCCCTCGCCGGGCTGCGGCGCGTCGTATTCAAAGAAATAGCGCAGGCATTCCGACGGGTCGCCGCAGGCCGATTTGAGAATCGCCATCTCATAGGCCATCCGTCCGCCCTCGACCCGCACGACGCCGCTGATTCGCGGGGTATAGTTGGGGGCGTCGGGCTCAAACTCGCGGGTATGCAGCGCGTTGTAAAAGCTCTTTCCCCTCTCGAGATATTCGACGACGGTGTCGGTCTGGTCGCCGTTGGTGACAACCGTCTGCCCCCCATACACCCGCACGGGGGCGTAGATAATGAGGGAGGGGTCCTCGAGTCTGGCGGGGTCCGCGGCCTCGGTGATGATGCCGCCCTCCCTAGGGGTAAAGACGCGATTCCGGCTGTTGGCGCTGCGGCCCATGATAAAATAGGCGATGACGGCGTGCGCGCCGCCGTCGTCCAGCCCGATGGCGATGCCCCGGCCGGGATAGGCGTTGGCGCGCAGCAGCGCGCAGAGATCCTGTTTTTCCATATCCGTTCTCCCTGTTTTGCCGCCCATAGGGCGGTTTTATTCTGCCGCGAGAAAATCGATCGTCTCAAATCCCGCGGCCAAAGCGGCTTCACGCCGCTTTTTCATACGAGCTCCCCGCTGCACAGCAGATCGAGCGCGTGCGGCAGCAGCTTCCACTCCGCCTGCTCCATGACCCGCCTTTGCAGCGTCTGCGGGGTGTCGCCCGGCTCGACCTCGACCGCCTTTTGCGCGATGATCTCGCCGCCGTCGGCGACCTCATTGACAAAATGCACCGTCGCGCCGGTTACCTTGACCCCCTTTTCGAGCGCGCGCTCGTGAACCGTCAGGCCGTAAAAGCCCTCGCCACAAAAGCTCGGGATGAGGCTCGGGTGGATGTTGATGATCCTTCTGGGATAGGCGTCGACCACCGTCTTGCCGAGGATCGAGAGAAAGCCGGCGAGCACGACAAAATCGATCTCTCTCGCCTGCAGCTCGCGCAGAATCGC
>CAZKRQ010000170.1:0-5053 GCA_964555125.1 uncultured Oscillospiraceae bacterium | reverse complement strand
AATCATACCACTGTGGCTTGAGCGAAGCGAAAGCCAGCGTCTTTTAGGCGCTGGCCTTTCTTACGGCCTTATAGGCCGCTTGTCATGCCACCCCTCTTAGGAGTGGTCATGACTTTGCTCTCTCCGGCGCGTCTCTGCGTGAAACGGATTGTCGACCCCCGTATGGCGCAGGCGCTTTCGCGGTCAAGCTCTTTTGCATCTCCCATACCGTGGGATCGCAGGCGTTTTCTTCATTGCGGGCCTTTTCCCCACGCTTTTGAGACAGCCCGTCACACTGCCATTTCGCCGCTCCACACGCGCTTAAGCCGTCTCTCCATCCGCTCTGCGCTCAGCAGCGCGCGTTGTCGTATTCGACGAACCGCTGCACCTTCGCCGCCGAAGGCGTGCCGTCCTGATACCTTGCCTGAAGCCAGATGTCGGCCAGGGTCTCCATGACCTTTACGCCGATCGTAAAGGCGCCGAAGCAGGCGATATTCGCGTTGTTGCTCTTGACCGCCCGCTCTGCCGAATAGGGGTCCTCCAGAACCGCCGCGTAGGCGCCCTTGACCTTGTTCGCCGAGATGCATACGCCGATGCCGGTTCCGCAGATGAGGATGCCCCGCTGTGCCTGGCCCTCCGAAACCGCCTGCGCGACCCGGATCGCCGTGTTCGCGTAGATGGGGTCGTCGCTGCCAAAATCCACCAGATCGTAACCTTTTTCGCTGAGATAATGAATCAAATGCTCCTTATACTGTTGTGCGTTTGGGTCACAGCCAATCGCGATTTTCATCGTATCGTTCCTTTCGTCAATGCCGTTTTTTGTCGTAAAACTCAAAGACGGTGTCAGGAACCATAGCTACTTTCTTTTCCAAGCTCTCCCGAATCGACTCCCGAAGGCCCTCCGCATTCCTCTGTTTCAGATGGTTCAGGAATGTGCGGTGATCCTGGTTCAGCCTCTGCGCCTCGGCGGGGTCGGCCGCGTAGGTGCGCTCATAGATGATCTTGCTCAGCGCCAATCTCCCCCACAGGACCTCGATGATATTGCAGACACAGGTCATTCCCGATGTGCGGAAAATAGAAAAGTGAAACTCCCGATTGAGCAAAAACAGCTCCTTGGGCTTCACGTCGCCCCTCGCGAGCAGCTCCTCTATCTTATTCTGCACCTCCTGCACCTGCTCGATTTCCTGATCCGAAATTTTCAAGCACGCGTAGTATCCCACCAGCGGCTCCAGTGCCTGGCGCATGGTGTAGATTTCCCAAATATCCTGCTTGGAGAGCTTTGTCACTGTGCAGCCGGTATAGGGCACCTTCTCCACCACGCCGATCGACTCCATATAATTCAGAGCGTCCCGCACCGGCATCCGGCTCACGCCCAGTTTTCCGGCGATCTCTTCCGCAACAAGTTTGTCTCCCGGCAGCAGCTCTCCATCCATCAGCATATTCATGAGCTGATCCGCTACCCGCTCATAAAGTCGTTGATGCTGTAACGGCGACACTGAATTCGTCATCGCTGCTCCCCCTCTTCGCTTGGTTGTATGTAGCTAATTATAACATATTCTTTTGATTCCATCCACCATTCATTCTCTATCCTTGCCGAATTGCCATCACATCGCGGAGGATTCTTTCAAACGATTCCGCCTGCCACGCGCTTCTGCCGATGAACAGGCCGTCGACGTTTTTCAGGCCGATCAGCTCGCGCGCGTTTTTTTGGTTCACGCTCCCTCCGTAGAGCACGGGGATCCGGGCGGCCCGTTCGGCCCCGAAAAGCCCGGCGAGCGTCTGCCGGATCACCGCGTGTTTTTCGGCGACGTAGCTCTCGCTGGCCGGTATCCCGTTGACGCCGATGGCCCACACCGGCTCATACGCGATCCACAGCGGCTTTTCTTCCTCCGGGTCCACGCCGTGCAGGCCGATCTTGAGCTGCATACGCAGAACCTCGTCCGATATGCCGTAGTCTCTCTGCTCGCGCGTCTCGCCGATGCAAAGCAGCGGCGTAAGGCCGTGGCGCAGGGCGCACAGGACCTTTCTGTTCTCCTGCTCGTCCGTCTCGCCCAGCACGTGGCGCCGCTCGCTGTGCCCGATCTCCACGATCTGGACGCCGGCCTCCTTCAGCATCAGCGGAGATACCTCGCCCGTGAACTGCCCTTCATCCTCCCAACACATATTCTGCGCGCCCAGGCGTATCAGCCCGCTTTTGCACAGCTCGCTCGCGGCGGGCAGCGCCGTGAAGGAGGGGATGACGAACAGCTCCAGAAAAGCGCGGTCCAGGTCCCTCGTTCTTTCGGTCAGATCGGCCAGAAAGCTTCGCGTTTCCGCGATCCCCTTATACATCTTGGTGTTCGTGCCGATGTATAGTTTTTCCACTTATTCCACTCCCTTCGTCGTATTTTCCGGCGCCCGGGCGTCAGCTCCAGGCAGAGAGGGCGCGCGCCAGCGGTTCACAGGCAAGCGCCGCCTCCTGCGGGCTGATCCCCCGCGCGTAGCTCTCCACCGCGCACATTGCCGCCTGCGCTCCGGCTCTCGCGCCGTCCGGGTGACCCTGAACGGCCCCTCCGATGCCGATGACGCAGTCCGGGCCCAGCTCATCCTGAAACAGGGTCTGGTTCAAGGGCGTTATCCCTCCCCCCACCACCGTCGCAACACGGCTCAGCCGCGGGATTTGCAGCCGCTGCGCCTGAACGGTTTTTCGGAACGCGTAGACGGCGGAGGCCTTCGACCGGTCGGGGCTCATCGTCATAACTGCGCTCGCGCCCGCCAGCCGCGGCAGCACGCCGAGAAACACCGCGTCGTCGATGCCGCCCAGCGGCGACTGCATCGCGCCGAAACCCGCATAATGACACAGAATAAACAGCTTGCCCGCAAATTCCGCGCACAGCTCCCGCAGCGCGTCCAGCCCGGCAAAGGAGAAGTTGACCATGCAGCACACCGCGCCCGCCTCCAGCACCCGGGCCGCGTTGTCCCTCATTTGGGCCGGGGGGCCGGAGACATTCGGGATATACAGGGTTCGCTTCCCCGTTTGTTCATAGGTCTCTTTCAGGACCTGCTGATAGAGGCGCGTTCTCTCCCCCACGGTATTATAGGAGGGGGAGCCGAGCAGCTCGTCGTCCTTGATAAGATCGATGCCGCCCAGCGCGACCTGACGCAGGAATTCGGCCCCCGCCTGCGGGCTGTATCCGGCGCAGGGCTTGATCATGTTGAGCACCAGCGGCCGCCCGTAGACGCCGAGCTGCTCGCGCAAAAACGCGAGCCCCAACGGCTTCGCTTCCGGCAGGAGCGCCCCCGCGCCCGCCAGCTCGAGGTCGACGAGCTTCACCTGCAACGAGGTCGACACGTCATTGCCGACAAGGGCGGTCATGAGCATGGTCAGGCTGCCGCCAAAGTGCTCGGACGGGAAGGCGACCCGCAGCACAAATTCCTCCGCCCCGTCCCCGGCGGGGACGGCGACGACGCCGAGAACCCGCCCCTGATAGCGCTCGACCATCTCCGCCGTGATGCCGGGCACAGCGACCCATGTGCCGATCGTTTGGCCCACCGCGAAATTCCCGACCCTGCGCAGCACGTCGGAATAGTCGCAGCCGGTCAGCAGGTAGGTGGCGATCACATAATCCCCCTCCAGCGACTCGGGACGGGCGAACGGAAAGCTCGTGATCGACGCCATTCAGACCTCCTCCTTTCGATAGACAGACCCTATCCGCGCGGCCATGATGTCGGCGATGCGTATCCCCCACTCGGCCGTGTCCAGGTTGCCCTGCATCCTGTGGAGCGTGACCTTTTGCGGGTCCAGCGTGTTTTGGATCGCGCGCAGCAGCGCCGCGTCGGTCTCGGGCATATCCATCGACCCGCCGGGCTCGGTATTCGCCCGCATCCCCTGCGTCGGCATATACACCTCGACGCCGAAGGGCAGCCGGTTCAGCTTTTGGGCGAAGAACGCGCCGACCCGGGCCGCTTCATCCGGCAAAAGCTTCACATGCGCGAGCCTGTCGTTGTGCATGTTGTATTTGCGCTCCTCCATGCGGTCCGGCAGATCCTGCGCGTAAAAATCGACAAAATCCAACCCGCCGGTGCAGACGATGACGGGGAATTCCCGCCCGTCCGTGTAGTGGAGGCGCTCACCGCCGCAATAGGAATAGCCCTTTTTAAAATACTCGGAGGCCACCTCATGCGTGGTCAGATCGAGAATCCCGTCCAAAAGGCCCTGCTGCGCGAGCGTTTCCATGACAACGCCGCCCGTGCCGGTGGAGTGGAACCCGATCGCCTCGATCCCCAGCTCCTCGAGCCGCCGGATGGCGGCGGTGGCGCCCCTGGTGGTGACCCCCATCAGGGTCACGCCGACAACCGGCCTTTTCCCCTTTTGCAACGGGGTTCCGGCCCAGCGAGCCATCCCCGCGGCGCAGGCGCAGGCATTTCGCATGATCGTTTGGGTGATCATGTTGACGCCGGCAAAATCGGAAATGGAGGGGATCACCACAATGTCGCTTTCGCCCACGACATCGGCAAACTCGCGTTTGCCCGACGCCACCGTCGACCCGAGCACCTTGGGCACCCCGACCGGCAGCGCGCGCATGGCGCAGGCGGCGATCGTGCTGTTTTGCACGCCGCCGACCGAGAGCACGCCGTCGATCTTCCCCTCGCGGTACAGCCGCACGGCCGCGGCCTTCATCGCCTCCATCATCAATTC
Source organism: uncultured Oscillospiraceae bacterium (assembly GCA_964555125.1). Lineage (GTDB taxonomy): Bacteria > Bacillota > Clostridia > Oscillospirales > Ruminococcaceae > CAZKRQ01. The sequence continues at coordinate 396 of CAZKRQ010000170.1, read as the reverse complement.
GATGAGCTCGCCCTTGCTGCGGCCGCAGACGTCGCGCCAGACAAAGCCCGCCTGCTCGAGGATTTCCTCGCGGCGAATATCCGCGACGCTCTCAAAATCCGGCCCGATCGCGATGTCCGCCAGAAGCGGCTTTACACCCATTTCCAGCAGGGTGCGGCGCATAAACAGCGCCTCCTCCCGCTTGCTGTCGCAGCTGGCGATCACCAGGATCGTTTTTTCTCCGCGCATCATCGTTTCATCAGGCTTTGCAGCACGGCGATCTGGCTCGTCTCCTCTATCAGCTCCGCGAGGTGCTCCGCGCTCACCGCGTCTTTTCCGATCGCCACAATGCCGTGCCCGCGCAGCATAAACGCCTGCAACTCCGGCTGCGCGCGAAAAAGCGCGAGGATGTCGGGC
>CAZKRQ010000169.1:0-5072 GCA_964555125.1 uncultured Oscillospiraceae bacterium | reverse complement strand
CTGCGTTTTTACCGCTTTTGCGATCTCGTCCTCGCCGCCGGCGGGGGCGTTTGCTTTTTTGTAACGGGAGGGAGAGCTTTTATGAACGGCACACAGCAATTGCAGGCGCTGGTCGACGCGAGCAGCGCCATCGTCTTTTTCGGCGGCGCGGGCGTTTCGGTCGCCAGCGGCATCCCGGATTTTCGCAGCGCGGACGGTCTTTACAACCAGCGCTATCGGTATCCGCCCGAGCAGATCATTTCGGCGAGCTTTTTTCACCGAAACTGCGAGGAATTCTATCGCTTTTACAGGGATCGGATGCTCTATCCCGACGCGAAGCCCAACGCCGCGCATTATAAGCTGGCGGAGCTGGAGGCGGCAGGCAAGCTCAAGGTCGTCGTGACCCAGAACATCGACGGGTTGCATCAGGCGGCGGGCAGCAAAAATGTTTTTGAGCTGCACGGCAGCGTGCTGCGCAATTTCTGTATGGATTGCCACGCGCCCTACGGCCTGGACAAGGTGCTGCAAAGCGAGGGGGTGCCGCGCTGTGATCGGTGCGGCGGCGTCGTCAAGCCCGACGTCGTCCTCTATGAGGAGGCGCTTGACCCCAATGTGCTCGACGGCGCGGTGCAGGCGATCGCCTCCTGCGACCTGCTCATCATTGGCGGCACCTCGCTCGTCGTCTATCCGGCGGCGGGCCTGGTTCGCTATAAGCCGCGAAACGCGAAGCTCGCGGTTGTCAATAAAAGCGCCACCTCAAGCGACGGCGCGGCCAATCTCGTCCTGTGCGAGAGCATCGAGGAGGTCTTTGGCTCGCTGCGCGTCCGCTGAGCCACAGGTCGCGGGAGGTCGCGGGGTTCCGCCCCCGCGCGACGGCCAAAGGACAAGGTCGTGAGGGCTGCGCGCCCTCACACACTGCGCCAAAGGGGCGTGCCCCTTTGGAAACCCGTGGCCGGATTGGTGTGGGATTGGAAGTTCGCCGGGTTGTTTTATGGTTTTTTTGCTGCGCTGTCGCGCAGTGGGCGCGCGACGACGCGCGCCGGGATTTGCAAAAACAACGAGGAACCGCAGCGGGATAGAAGGCTTTGTGAAAGCGAGTCTTTGTTCCCGGTGTTTTGTCCCCAAAAGCACGAACGTGTTTTGAACAGGACCAAACGCGTGGACTTTATCAAAACGCGTCCTTCTCTTTAACAGAAAAAAGACATAAAAACGCTATCGGGTTTCCAAAGGGCTGCGGCCCTTTGGCCGTCGTGCGGGGGCGGAACCCCGCGACCTTACGACGACGCGCGGCTCTTGACCTTCTGTCAGGCGAGAGCGGATTCAGTCAACTCTGCGCCGGGATAGTAGTGCGCGAGGATCTCGGCAAATGTTTTGCCCTCCAGCGCCATGCAGTTTGCGCCGTGCTGGCTCATGCCGACGCCGTGCCCATAGCCGCGCACTGTGAAAACGAAGCTCCCGTCCTGGTAGGAGGCGGTAAACGCCGCCGACCGCAGGCCGAGCATTCCCCGCAGCGCGACGCCGCTATAGGATTCGCCGCAGATCGCCAGGCTGAGCACCGTGCCCGACTCTGTCGTGATTGCCTCGCCGAGCCAGGTCTCCGGCTCGCCGGCCCCGTTAAAGTCCGCGCCTCCGAGAATCAGGCGTTCGCGCAGCTCGGATTTTGTCAGCGTCACGATTGTCTCATAGCCGTCCGCCGAAACATCCCACGAGCTGTCGACGGCGGTCAAATAGGGCAACGCAGAGCCGAAAACATGCTCGCTCGCCTCAGTTTTGCCCGGCGAGATGGCGTGGTAACACGCGCTGATCGGCTCGCCCGCGAAGGTCAGCGTATAGCGCATGACCTCGTCGACGGCCGCCGTGATCTTTTCAACATACTCTCGATACTGCGCGCCGTACAGGATCTGCGCCTGCTCGTCCGAGAGCCAGCCCGCTTTTTTGGCGCTGTCAATGGCGAAATAGGCGCCGTTCAGATAATCGAGCGGCTGCTTTTCGCGCAAAGCCTTGACATGCAGCGCGTAGGTGTGCGCCGCGACCGCCTGCGCCTTGAGCGCTTCGGGCTCATAGCTCGCGGGCATTTCGCTCATCACCGCGCCCAGCACATACTCCCTCTCGCTCATGGAGACGACCTCGCCGGTCGCCTCGTCGAATACGAGGATTTCCCCTCCCTCGTAAACCGCCTGCTGCTCGTCCGGCGGATCGGGCGCCTCAAACAGGCCGTCATCCCCGGTGGGCTGCCGGGTCGCGGAGGTTGCGCGGCTGCGCAGCAGGCCGAGCGCCGGAATACACGCGACCAGCAGGGCGAACGCCGCCACCATCGTTGCTTTTTTCTTCATTGTTTTTTTCCTTTCTTGGTCTGTCCGGGAGAGACGCTTGCTTTTACGACCTTTTTGACAATATCTATTTTCTTTTTTTGATGAATATGCTAAAATATTAAAATATATATCCTGTGAAATAGGGGGCAAACCGTATGCTGCATGTTCTGACGCCCGAACAACGCGATTCTCTGGCATATTTATGCGAGGAATACCGCAAATATAACTATATCGACAGCGGGGATTGGGCAAAATACGGCGTAAAGCGCGGCCTGCGCAATGCAAACGGCACCGGCGTTCTCGCGGGTCTGACGAGCATCTGCGACGTTGTCGGTTATGAGATGAAGGATGACGAGCGCGTCCCCTGCGAAGGGCAGCTCATCTATCGCGGCATCGACGTTGCGGAGATCATCGCCGCGGGGCAGCGCGAAAACCGCTACATTTTTGAGGAGATCGTCTGGTTGCTGTTGTTCGGCTCCCTGCCGACCGCGCATAATCTCGACACATTCCACAAGCTGGTGGCCGATATGCGCGACCTGCCGGAGGGTTTCGCCGAGGATATGATTATGAAAGCGCCCTCGCCCAATGTCATGAACAAGATGGCGCGGTCGGTGCTCGCGCTCTATTCCTACGATGAGGACGCGGAGGACAAGAGCTTTGAGCACACCATGATGCAGGCGATCATGCTCATCAGCTGTATGCCGACCATCATGATCAACGCCTATCAGGTCAAGCGGCGGGTGTTTGACCATAAGAGCATGTACATCCATCAGACAAAACCCGAGCTGTCGACGGCGCAGAACATCCTGCGCACCAACCGCTCAAACAAAAAGTTCACCGAGGAGGAGGCGCGGCTGCTCGACCTCTGCCTCGTGCTTCACGCGGATCACGGCGGCGGCAACAACTCGGCCTTTGCGACCCGCGTTGTGACCTCGTCGGGCACCGACACCTACGGCGCGATCGCCGCGGGCCTGAGCTCGCTCAAGGGGCCGCGGCACGGCGGCGCCAACATCAAGGTGATGGAGCAGCTCGATTATATCAAGGAGGGCGTGCGCGACTATAACGACGACGAGGAGATCGCGCATTTTCTCGGCAAAATCATCGACCGGGAGGCGGGCGACGGCGCGGGCCTCATCTACGGCATCGGGCACGCTGTTTATACCAAGAGCGACCCGCGCGCGAAAATATTGCGCACCAACGCGAAAGCGCTCGCCGAGCAGCAGGGGATGGGCGACGATTACAAGCTGTTGCGCGCGATCGAGCGCCTCGCGCCCGCGATTGTCGAGAACCGCCGGGGCGTAAAGAATTCCTGCGCCAACGTCGACCTTTATTCCGGCCTTGTCTTAAAATCCATGCGCATTCCCGTCGATCTGTTTACCCCGATGTTCGCGGTTTCCCGCATGGCGGGCTGGTGCGCGCATCTGATGGAGGAGCGGCTATTCGGCAACCGCATTATCCGGCCCGCTTATAAATATCTCGGGGTTCGCCGGCCCTATGTGCCCATTGCGGAGCGCGAAGCGTGAAGCGCGCCGCGGAACCGATTCTGGGCGGCGCGCTGGTTCTGCTGTTTGCGCTGCGGCTCACGCAGGTGATCGGCAATATCGACGCGCAGACCGGCTTTTATCGGTCGCCCCGCCTGTGGCTCACCCTGCCCGCGATCGCAATCCTCGCCGCCGGCGCGGCGGTCGCCGCTTGGGCCTGCAAAAAGCGCTGCGCCGCCTCCAGCGAGACGGCTGTGTTCGGCAGCGCGACGTTTGTGCTCACATGTTCCGCCGGATTGGGCATCGTTTATGCCTGCCTGCGAACGCTCATCGATATTTTCCGGCTGCACGGCCCGGAGCATTTCTTTATGTCCACCCGCCAGCTGCGCATTCTCGGCTTCGCGAACGGGTCGTTTAAGGCGGAGGCGGTGCTCTCGGTCGTGGGGCTTGCCGCCGCCGTATGGTTCATGCGGTTTGCGATGCCGCGCCTCAAGGGCCCGACGGGGTTGTGGAGGAGCGTCTGGTTTGCGCTCGTGCCGGTCGTCTGGTATCTGGCCCGCGCTATCGTTGTGTTTATCACCCAGCCGGTCAACGGCAACGACACGGTCGCACTGATCTCGATTGCGGCGTCGGTCAGCCTTGCATACGCGTGGTTTTCCGTCGCGCAGCAGGTCGCCTTTTCGCCAACCGAGGCGGTGACCCGGCGCCTGTCGGTGAGCGCGTTCGCCTGCGCGGCGTTCTGCTGCTGCCTGTCTTTGCCCGACATCGTCTTGTCGCTGCGGGTCGGCGCATATACCGAGGCCGTCCGGCGGGTCAGCGACGCGCTCAGCGCATTGGCCGCCTGCTGCTACGCGCGCGGCATACTCAAAACCGCAAAGGAGGCGCCCGGCGATGTTCAACCGTAAATTCACCAAAGCGGCGGTCATCATCATTTCCGCTCTGCTGGCGGTCATTCTGCTCGGCAGCGCGATTTTGCCGACGCTGCTCTACGCGCTCAGCTGAAGCGTGCCAGCGCAAGGTCGTGAGGGCTGCGCGCCCTCACACTCCGCGCCAAAGGGCCGCGGCCCTTTGGAAACCCATTGGCGGAGTCACATATGGGAGAGAATTTCTAATGCCGACTTATATTCGCCGGTTTCTGTTCTCGAAAGCACCTATTTCTTTATCCACCAAAGTGAACGTTATTTTTTAAAAAGCAGGGCCAAATCGTCGGAATAAAAGATCAAAGATAAATGTCTTTTTTCTCTTAACATATTCTGATTTTGCTGCGGTTCCTCGTTGCTTTAGCAGATCCCGGCGCGCT
>CAZKRQ010000168.1:0-5133 GCA_964555125.1 uncultured Oscillospiraceae bacterium | reverse complement strand
CCCCAGGGATAGTGCAACAGAGATATACCGCCCGCGCATAAGCGGGTAAGGGTGGAAAGGCGAGGCAAGAGCTCACCGGCGCGCAGGCGACTGCGCGGCCCTGTAAACCCTATCCGAAGCAACACCGACGTGGACGTTTGAGCCGGCCCGGCGAGTCCAACAGCGTGGCTGGAGGCACATGGCGACTTGTGCTCGAGATAGATTGTCGTTTAACACAGAACTCGGCTTACAGGTTTGGTCGCTGTATAAAAAAATCCGGCCGCAAAAAAACGTGCTTCAATAAAAGCCACCCATACGGGTGGCTTTTATTGATGAAAAACCAGCTCATAATCACCCCAGGCGATTGGCTTGCGTCCTGCAAAGCCGCCGGTGCCCGGCCTTTCAATATCGATCGCGTCCACGTCGAGGCCGCCCAAAGGCTGACGCGCATACGGCGCCTGCGCAAGCCGTGTGAAGCCGGATCGTTGGCCCCCCGTCCATGCTCCCACCGTCCCCGTATCCTCGTCGGGGCGCGGGGCCTCCCCTTGTCCGAACCTTGGTATCTGTGATACAATGAGGCAACCGAAATAGAAAGTGGGCGGCACTCTTGAATCGCAGAAAATACAGCAAGTCCTGCCAAATTTCTGAAATCAGAACCTATACGCTGCACGGCTATGAGCAAAAGGTTTTATTGGAGGGGGAAAGCGCCGAAAGCCCTCTCCTGCTTTTTCTCCACGGCGGGCCGGGCTCTCCTATCCCCTTTTGCGCGGGCTCGCGCGGCCTTTTCCCCGAGATCACAAAGGAATTTATTCTGGTTTGCTGGGATCAGCTGGGCTGTGGCATCAACGATCATGTGATCGACGACGGATTTTCTGACGCCGATTTTACCGCCATGACGGTGGATCTCCTTCACATGCTGCACCGCGACTTTCCCAACAACCCGATCAACCTGTTCGGCATGTCCTGGGGCTCCTTCCTCGCCGCAAGCGCGGCCGCGCAGGCGCCCGAATTGCTGCACCGCGTGCTCGTATACGGGCAGATTACAAAGCAGCTCTTTTTCAACGAGGTCGTCTTTGACGCGCTGCGCCGCGCGTCTCTCAGCCCAGGAAAATCTGCGCTGGTCGACACACTGCAAGCCAAAAGCATCGACGAAATTACACCGCGGGATATGGCATTGATGTCCTCGCTGATCCGCAAATATACCGAGGGCTATCAGACGAAGCGCGGCGATCATACCCCCATCGGCAAAATGCTCTGGGGCTTGCTGACAAGCCCGGATTACACGCTGAAGGATTGCAAGGCGTTGGTCATCAACGGAACACGCAAAAATCGCTCTCTCTTTGACGGGCTCCTGCGCCTGGACCTGTCTTCGCTGCTCGACTCGGTTCGCGTCCCCTACCTCATCCTGCAAGGCGACCTCGACATCGTCACCCCTACCCGCTTTGTTCAGGAGCTTGTATCCGCGTCAAAAAATCAAAATCTCCGCTTTCAGGTTCTGCCGAACAGCGGTCATATACCGTCCGGCAAAGGGATGGATGCCGTGATGCAGACGGGCTTTGCTTTTTTAAAAAAGCCGGCGACGATTTCGTCCCCCTGATTGCCGCGCCTTGCATACGGAGGCCTCGCGCCCGCACCTCCGATGTCAATCAAGACCACCCGTAAAAGCGGCGGTGAGATAAGAAAACGAAGTGCCCTTGTGGTCTGCAAAGCAGAGCGGCATCGCGCAGAAGGCGCAGATGCAAGGCCGAAAGCCGCAGCACTCCTTGGTGGAATGCAAGGCTTGAGAACGCCGCAGCTGCGCTTTTTTTCGTCAGATGGTGCCGCTTCGTTTTCTTATGGAACCGCCGCTACGCGGGTGGTCTTCTTTCTTGTGTTCGATAAGGAACTGCTGTAAAGGGCTTATCGCGCAGGCGCTGCCGGCCGGGATGGTCTGCGAGCCGCACACGCTGTATCGGGGACAAATCCCTGAATGGATATGGACATCAATCGGGCTCCGCCTTCCGACGTCAACGGCGGCGGCTCCAGGTCGAGCGGCTGAACAGCGCGAGGATCGGGAAAATCTCCAGACGGCCGAGCAGCATGTCGAGCGTCAGCACGAGCTTTGAAAAATAGCCGTAGACCGAGTAATTCGCCGTCGCACCCACCAGCTCAAAGCCGGGGCCGATGTTGTTGAAGCAGGCCAGCACCGCCGACAGATTCGTGCCGATGCTGTGCCCGTCGACTGCGACGAGAAGAAAGCTGCCCATCACCAGCACACAATAGGCCGCGAGATACGCGTTGACGCTGTTGAGCGTCTGCTCGTCGACCAGGCGGCCGTTCATGCGCACGACCTGGACCCGGCGCGGATGGATCACCTTGCGGATATTGCAGTGAATCCCCTTGAGCAGCAGCAGAACGCGCGCCATTTTGAGGCCGCCGCCCGTGCTGCCCGCGCACGCGCCCAGGCACATGAGCAGCAGCAGAATCGCTTTGGAAAAGGCGGGCCAGAGCTCAAAATCCGTCGTTGAAAAGCCGGTTGTCGTGATGATGCTGCTGACCTGAAACGCCGCGTGGTGCAGCGACTCGCCGAAGCTTTCAAAGATTCCGTGCCGGAAGATATTCAGCGTCACCAGCAAAACGGCGCTGAGCGTGACGCCGGCATACAGCCGCAGCTCCTCGTCGCAGGCCGCCGCCTTGAACTGCCGGAGCACCAGCAGAAAATAGATGCTGAAGTTCACCCCAAACAAAAACATAAAAACCGTCACGACCGACTGCAAATAGGGGCTGTAACCGGCCATGCTGCTGTTGCGAATGCCAAAGCCGCCGGTGCCCGCCGTTCCGAACGCGGTGCACAGGCTGTCAAACAGCGGCATCCCCCCCGCGAGCAAAAAGAGAATGCACAGCACCGTCAGCGCCATATACAGCCCATACAGGATCATCGCCGTCTGCCGCAGGCGCGGCGTCAGCTTCCCGACGCTCGGGCCGGGGCTCTCGGCGCGCATCAGGTGCATATTCGCGCCGTTCTGTTTTTTGGCGGCGGGCACCACCGCCAGCAAAAAGACCAGCATCCCCATGCCGCCCAGCCAGTGGCTGAAGCTGCGCCAATAGAGCAGGCCGCGGGAGAGCGCCTCCACATCGGTCAGGATGGACGCGCCGGTCGTCGTGAAGCCCGAGACCGTTTCAAACAGCGCGTCGACATAGTGCGGGATCTGCCCGCTGAGCCGAAACGGGAGCGCGCCGAACAGGGACATCACAATCCACGAAAGCGCCGTCGCCGCAAACCCCTCCTGCGCGTAAAAGCTGCGGTCCGTCCGCCCCCAGAGCCACAGCGCGCCGCCGGCGAGCACCATCAGCGCTATGGTCACGCCAAAGCAGAGCGCAACCTCCGGCTCTCCGTCAATCAGGCAAAGCCCCGCGGGCACCGCCATAAACACCGCCTCGAGCAGCGTGATCATGCCGACAATGCGCCCAATGATTCGATAGTTCATGTGTGAGCCCCGCCTCTTTATTCAAAAATATCGTTGAGCTGCAAAAGCGGCGTCTCCCTACCGGTCACGACGATGACCGTGTCGCCGGGCTCGAGATGCGAGCCGCCGTCCGGCAGGATCGTTTTGGCCCTGCGCGTAATGCAGGAGATCAGGATGTTGCTTTTCAGCCGGATGTCCCGGAGCGGCGTTCTCAGATTGCGTGTCTCCTCCGTGACGCGAAATTCCAGCGCCTCCACCTGGCCGCCCGCGATGAGGTGCACCGAGACGGCCGCGCCGGTCTGGTTCTGCATGGCGCGCACATACTGCACGATCGTCGCCGAGCAGAGCTCCTTGGGGCTGATGACGCTGCCGATATTGAGATTCTCGAGCAATCCCGTCGTCTCGATCCGATTGACCTTGGTGACGATCAGCGGCACGCCCCGCGCGCCGGCGTACATCGCCATGACGACGTTGAGCTCGTCGAGCCCTGTCAGGGTCACAAGCGCGTCGGTCGTGTCGAGGCCCTCGCTGTCCAGCGTTTCCTGCGACGAGCCGTCCGCCTGTATAATGGAGGCCTCGGGCAAAAGCTGCGCGAGCTCGACGCAGCGCCGTTCGTCCTGCTCGATGATCTTGACCTGCATACCGACGTCGATCAGCGACTTCGCGAGATAATAGCAGACGCGGCTGCCGCCGATGAGCATCGCGTGGCGGGTGCGCTTGTGGGTGATCCCCAGCCGCTTGAGCAGGTGCGCCAGCACAGCGACCGGCGCCGTGACATAGATATGGTCGCCCCGCTGCAAAACGGCGTTGCCGGTCGGGATCAGCGCCTGACCCCCGCGCACGATCGCGCAGACCAGCACCTTGCAGCCGAGCACCCCCTGCAAGCTGCTCAGCGAAATATTTTCAAGCAGGCTTCCCTCCAGAACGCGCAGCTCCACAATCTCGACGCGCCCCTTGGCAAAGGTCTCCCGCTTGAGAAAGCCGGGAAATTGCAGCAGGCGGGTGATCTCCTGCGCCGCCGTCAGCTCGGGGTTGATCGTCAGGGAAAGCCCGAACTCCTCGCGCATGGAAAACAGCTGCTCGTAATATTCGGGGCTGCGCACCCGCGCGATGGTGTGCAGCGACGGGTTCATCTTGCGCGCCGTCAGGCAGCAGAGCAGGTTGATCTCGTCGGCGCTCGTCGCGGCGATCAGCAGATCGGACTGTTCGACCCCCGCCTCGCGCAGCGCCGCCATGGTCGCGCAGTTGCCCTGCACAGTCATCACGTCATATTGCTCCAGGTTCTGCGCCAGCACCCGCGCATTGGAATCGATGGCGACCAGCTCGTGCCCCTCCAGCGAGAGCAAACGGGTCAGAGCGACCCCCACCTTACCGTCGCCCGCAATGATAATGTTCAAAGCAAAAAGCGCCCCCTTGAAACTGCCGCGCACAACGGCATTGCTATGCGCTAGTATAGCAAAAAATCGCTTCATATTCCATAGTCCGGCGCAAAAAAGGGGAATTTTCCCTCCTTTCGCGAAAAAAGCCCGTGTCTTTCCAACAGATTGCAGTTGAAACACGGCCTTTCACCGCGACAAAGCGCGTTGATTTCAGAATCTCCGCGCCGCCGTCACGGCGCAGCGCAGGCCCGGCGCAGTCGCGCCGGGCCTGTCGTTTTGTATGCTTTAGCGAAAAGACAACCCCCGGCTCTGCCGGGGAGAGTAAAAAA
>CAZKRQ010000167.1:1821-5156 GCA_964555125.1 uncultured Oscillospiraceae bacterium | reverse complement strand
ATGTCTTTTCTCATATCGGTTCTGTCCTTTCTCTGTTTTTTCTATTATAAAGCCGACCCCTCCGCTTTTTCAATGCGCAAACGCACGGCCATAAAAATCCGACAGGGCTTTCGCCAATTTCTCCGGCTCGTCCACATTCACTTCATGCCCCGCGCCGGGAATTACGCGCAATTCCGCGTGTTTCAGCCTGTCTGCCAGCTCTGTGGCAGCCCGTCTGTTCACAGCGTCCTTTTCCCCGCATATCACGAGAACCGGACAGGTTACCCGGCAAATCGAGCCGCTGAGATCCATATTCATCATGGATTTACAAAGGCCGGAAAATTCCGCCTTATCCAAACCCGTTTGCCGGAATTGAGACGCCGGCATGAAGTGAAATATAAAATTTTGAAAACGCAGCATATTTTTCGGCATTTTAAACTGCGCGGCAATCAACACCAGAGACCGAACCCTTTCAGGATGCTCAACGGCATATTGCAGAGCCAGCACCCCGCCGACAGACAACCCGCACAGATCTATGGCATCATCGCAGCTCCCGCAATACGCAACAAGCCCTTCATACAGATGGTCGTATGTCGCCGCTTGCCCATGCAGCAGCTCTTTGAGGCCCGGGCAAAGGTCATTTCCCTGCGGGCATACACTCTTTACGGTGCGGTTCCAGCTCTCCGGCGTCTGCCCCAAACCATGCAGAAAAACTCTTGTCACGAAAAATCCCCCGTTTCCTCATCAATCCGGCTCAGCTGCGCATCAGGGCGGCAAATCCGCTGCTCATCTCTTCTCTCTGCCCGTCCACGATCCACAGCGCCTCCACGCCCTGCAACCGCTCGACCAGCGCCATTCCCTCCTCAAGCGGCATCGTGAACAGCGCTGTGGAAAGCCCGTCCGCGAGCGCGGAATCCGCGCACAGCACGGTTACCGAGGCGAAATAGCGCGCCGGCATCCACGTGTCGGGGTCGATGATGTGGTGATAGTCGACTCCATCCACCGTGTAATAGCGCTGATAATCGCCGCTCGTCACGACGCAGAGATCGACCGCCTCAACCGTGTGGCAATAGCTCCCCGTGTTCCACGGGTCCTGAATTCCGACCACCCACGGGCTGCCGTCCCCCTTCTCCCCGATCGCGCAGACATTGCCGCCCACGCTCACCATCAAATGATCGATCCCCGCGCTGCGCAGCGTCTCGCACACGCGCTGCGCGGCAAAGCCCTTGGCGAACGCCCCCACATCCAGGCTCATCGCGGGGTCGGCCAGCCGAACCGTCGACGCCGCCTCGTCGATCTCAACGCCGTCAATCTGCGTGTGCCGCCCCGCCTCCTCCAGCGCCTGTTCGGGGGGCAGAGACGCGCTTTCCGGCGCCTGCAGGCCCTTCTGCCTGTATTCGTGCCAGATCGAGAGAACGCTGCCCATCGCGATATTGGCGCGCCCGCCCGTCAGCGCGTAGATCTCCCCGGCGCTGCGCAATAAATCGATGATGCGGCTGTCAACCTCGACCGGCGCGCCCCCCGCGCTGTCGTTGAGCGTCTTGAGGTTCGCGAGGCCCTCATACTCGTTGTAAATATCAAACAGCTCGTGGTATTGTCTGAGCTCGCCGTATACGAGCTCGACCGTCTGCCGAAAGTCCGCTTCACCGGGCGCGTAGCCGATCACCTGCGTGACCGTGTCAAAGAGATCGTAAAAGGTCGCCTCATAGCGGCGCTCACCCGTCTCCTCCTCCGACGCGGGCCCGCGGCCGCATCCGGCGCCAAGCGCGATCATCACCGCCGCCAAAACGCAGCAGAAGAATTTTTTCATTGTTTTGCCTCTATCCCTCCATGTGCGGTATGCGGGCGCGCGGACTAATCCTCCGCCTGATCCGGCGACTGCCCCGTCGCGAGCAGCGCGCGAAAGGTCGCCGACGAGACCGCCCCGGTGATAAAGCCCGCCGCAACCGCCGCGCACAGCAATAAGGGCAGATAGACCAGCACCGCCGCGCTGCCCAGCATCGCCATCGCCGCGAGCACCTGCCCCAGATTGTGCGCCGCCGCCCCGCAAATGCTCACGCCGTAAACGGATAAAAACCGCAGCCGGCGCGCAAGCAGCATGACCGCCAGCGCGAGCAGCCCGCCCGTCAGCGAAAAGGCAAGCGCGGAGAAGCCGCCGCCGAACGCCGCGCCAAGCGCGCACCGCGCGACGAGCACCCATAACGCGCTGCGCGCGTTGAGAAAATACAGCGCGAACATCGTGACAATATTCGCGAGACCCAGCTTAATCCCGGGCAGCGGAATGACCGCCTGCAAGGGAATCAGGCGCTCGACGTAAGAGAGTGCGAGCGCCATCGCCACAAGCAGCGCGCACAGCACCAGGCTGTGCGTTCGCCTTCGATTCATCCCCGTCCCTCCTCAACCGGCCGCCGCGTCCACTTCGCTCTCGCCGGTAATGCGAATTTCCACCCGATTCGGCAGGCAGACAATCACCCTGCCCGGCTGCGAGATCCACCCGGTATGCACGCAGTTTTCGCCCGGGCAATTCGAGCTTTCCACCCGAATGCGCCCCTTTTCCGCAACGACGGTGTTGCAATAGTCCCCCTCGATCGAAAAAACCAGCGGCTCCTCCAGCGACATAAGGTCGATCTCGCGCACCAGACGACCGTCCTGATACACGGCCGCGATCTGCTCGCCGGCCCGCTGCGGTGCTCGGCCGCGCAAAAGCAGCCCGCCAAGGGCAGCGAGCAGCAGCACGGCAACGGCCGCAACAATATCGCCGGGCATCAGCCTGAGCCGCGGCTCTTCCTTTTTCATCCTCACACCCGCTTTTCCGCGATTTTTCGCGTGTTTCTGACGGCCGCCCCGCGCTGCGGCGATATTGGATTATACCACTTACAGGCCGGTTTTTTCAACTTTTTGTAAAAAGGCGAAAAAAGCGCTTGACCTTGACGCAACGTCATGGTTTATGATTCTTCCCGGAGGTGATAGCGATGGAATACACTGTCAGCGAATTGGCGCGATTGTCGGGCGTGAGCGCGCGCACGCTGCGATATTACGACGAGATCGGGCTGCTGAAGCCCTCCCGGCTGCTTGAAAACGGCTATCGGATTTACGAGGCCGCGCAGGTGGACCTGCTACAGCAGATTCTGTTTTACCGCGCGCTCGGGATGCCGCTCGCCGGAATTCGCGCCGCGATCGCCGCGCCCGGCTTTGACCGCGAGCGTGTTCTGAACCGGCAGCTCGACGCATTACTGCAAAAGAAAGCCCGCATAGAGGCGCAGATTCAAACGCTGCGCCGCACAATTCGGGCCGCGAAAGGAGAGGAAACTATGAATGATCCTGATAAATTCGCCTGTTTTAAAGAACAGGAAATC
>CAZKRQ010000167.1:0-1811 GCA_964555125.1 uncultured Oscillospiraceae bacterium | reverse complement strand
ACTAAAAATGAGCGCGCCTACGGCGCCGAGGTGCGCGCGCGCTTTGGCGACGCCGTGACGGAAGGCGCCAACGACAAGCTGCGCAAAATGCCGCAGAGCGAATGGCAGGCGCAAGGCGAGCGCACGGAACGGATTCTGGCGCTTTTAAAACAGCTGGTCGAGGAAACGGCGGAGCCCGGCGCACCGGCCGCGCGCGAGCTGTTTGAGGTGCATCGCGCGTGGCTCAAGGCCGTTTGGCCGGACGGCCTCTATTCGCCCGAAACCCACCGGCAGCTCGCGAGAGCCTACGTGGAGGACGAGCGGTACCGCGTCTATTACGATCAGGCCGTCGCCGGGGGCGCGGAGTATCTGCGCCGGGTCATAGAGGCGTTCACAGGCTGAGAGAGCAAACCCGGCCGTCAAAAGCGCCGACGAAAAAATAAAGCAAACCGCGCAGGCCCGGCGACATGCAAGCAGCGCTCAAGAGCGGCCCACCCTTTGCTGTGGACGCCGCCTTGTGTTCTTATGAAGCCATCGCTAAGAGACCTCCATTTTGGGGCATTCCCACAGGCAAGCCGAAGGGCGCCCGCTGAAACGCAGCGTTTCGGCGGGCGCTTTCGCCGGCCCTATGGCTGCATCGCGCCCGGCGCCTTAACTGCGGGTCTGGCTCTTGCCCGGTTACACCTGCACATCGCTTTGCAATGCCTTTATTAGGAATTTCTCGACCTCCTGATTGAATTTCTCCGATTCTTTATTCGCAATAAAATGATCGCCGTCAATGATCGACAGCTCCGCATTCGGTATATTGTCGGCGATCTCCCTTGTGTGCTTTTCCTTAATCATATCCTTTTTCCCGGCTATAACAAGCGTGGGGATTTGAATCGCGTGTAATTCCTCTGTTTTTATATTGGGTTCGTTCACCATCAGCCCCAATAATTCCGCTTTTCTTTTTGCCTCTTCTGATTTTTCAGCAAACGCTTTTGTTATCCTGTAACCGAATTCAATAAAAAGCTGCGCTGTCCGCTTTACACCCTTTGTGTTCAGGTTCCCGCCGTTTAATATCAATGCCTTTATTTTTTCAGGATATTGTATCGCAAATTTCATTGCAATATTAGCCCCGTCAGAAAAACCCAATAGGATCACCTGAGAAAGCCCCAAGCCCTCCAGCAGCGCATTCAGATCTGCTGCAAATTGATTCATGGTAAACGGCGCGTCGCCTCTCGGGGATTTCCCATGCCCTCGCGTGTCTACCGCAATCATTCTATATTTATTTGAAAAGAATTTCATCTGAGATTGAAAATAGGTTCCGTCCTCGCCGTTCCCGTGTAACAAAACGAAGGGCGTCCCGCTTCCCTTTTCCCGATAATACAAAGAAATATCCATCTGATCCCCCGCTGTTCATTTATCCTCTGCCTCTATCATAAAACAACACCCGCCGAAAGACAACCTTTCAGCGGGTGTTCGCGTGTTGAACCGCTCAGGGGGCATCGGCCCCCGTCGCGCCGGATAGACGCCGGAGCGGCTTTATTACATCAGGGGATCAAGGTTGAGAACCGGGTGCCCCTTCTCGTTCAGGAAGGTCATCAGCGCTTCCGCATCCTCGCAGACGGTCTCGTCGCCGATCATATCCGTGAAGTTGTCGATGCCATACAGCTCCTTCGCGGTCTCGTTGAGCTTGGCCGCGACCTGCTCCTTCAGGGCGCTCGGCATCCAGACGATGCGCTCAATGCCGCCCTCGGCGCGCATGAACTTCTTGGAGGCGATGAAGTGCTTGCCATGGCCCATGAAGCCGGGGGTCTGAACACCGCCGCCGGTCATGGAGGCCATTTCGG
>CAZKRQ010000166.1:0-5177 GCA_964555125.1 uncultured Oscillospiraceae bacterium | reverse complement strand
CTCGATCTCCTTCGGCTCGGGCGGGGCCTGGGCCGCGACGCGGCCGGGCAGATCGAACATGCTGCCCAGCACGAGGGCGAGGGCGGCGGCGGAGGACAGCGCGACGCGCAGGCAATAGCGGCGATATTCCGCCCTCTTGCTCTCGGCGCTCTGCCGCACGCGCAGCGTGACCGCCTGCGCAAAGCCGCGCGGCGGCGCCGTCAGGGGCTCGAGCTCGGCGCACAGCCGCCCGGCGCAATCGCGGCACCCGCAGATATGGTCGAGCACCCGCATGGCCTGCCCGTCGTCGAGCGCGCCGTCCGCATGTGCACGCAGGCTCTCCTGTGTCAGATGGCCTTTTGCATCAAATAGGGTCACGCCGATTCCTCCTCCAGAATAAGTTTCAGCAGCTTTTTCGCCCGATAGAGGCGGGTCGCCACCGTTTTGGGGTTGTCGCCTGTTTTTTTGCTGATCTCAGAGAGGGTCAGATCCTCGCAGTAATACGCGATCGCCACCTCGCGGTAGGGCTCCTTGAGGCGGCCGCACAGGCGGTAGGCCTCCTCCTGGGAAAACTGCATCTCGGCCTCGTCCTCCACGCTCTGGGCGCTTCCGGCGATGTATTCGAGATCGGCCGCCTCCACGGCGGCGACGCGGCGCGCAGGACTTTTGAGAAAATCGCGGCATTTATTGGCTGCGATGGTCGCAAACCAGCTTTTGGGGTTTCGCCTGTCAAAGCGGTCGAAGCTTTTGAAAGCGGAGAGGAAGGTCTCCTGCGCAAGATCCTCGGCGTCAAAGCTGTTTTTCACGAAAGAGTAGCAGATCGTATAGACGAGGTTCTTATATTCCTCTATGTAATCCGAAAAGCTCGCTGATCCGATACGCGTCACCTGCCCCGATTTCCGCTTCAGCTTCGACAACCATTATAACGAAGCAGGGAAGGGGAAATACTTCAAATTTCCGATAAATTTTAAAAATCCTGTATTTTCCAGCCCGTCAACGCAAAAAAAGCGCCCCTGACGGGGCGCAGGCGCGCCGGAAGCGCAGCGGGCGGCTCAATAGAGCGCCTCCGGCGGCGGTAAAAAGCCGAAGTTGCGCAGCAGGCAGTGCAGCAGCGTCACCCCGACAATGACATACAGCGCGTGCAGGCCCCAGCGAAAGGGAATCCGCCGGCCGCGCAGCGCGCCCGCAAGCTCGAAGCCGATCACGGTCAACACGAAAACCGCGAGCAGCGTCGGCACGGGGTTGAGCAAAAATGAGTTGACAAAGTGAAAGCGAAGCAGCTCGTGCACCGCGCGCGTCGCGCCGCAGGTCATGCAATAGCGCCCCGTAATGAGGTGAAAGACGCAGGGCGCGAAGTGGAGGTCGAGCGCATAGTACAGCACGGCGCACAGCGCGGCCCCCGCGGCGGCCCCGAGGTGCACAAAAAGCAGGCGCGCGCTTTCGCGCGCGCCCTGCGTTTTTAAGCGGTTCCCCGGCGCGCTCACAGGTTCTGGAGCTCGTCGAGCAGGTGCTGGTATTCCTGAAGGAATTCGGGGCTGTTGAGCAGGCCGACAAAGGCGACCAGCATATAGATGCCGAAAAGGAAGCCGATCACGCCGCAGATCAGGCCCGCGATCGACATGCCCTTTTTGGAGCTCTTCAGGCCGATAATGCCAAAGACGATCGCGGCGAGGCCGATGATGCCGCCCGCACCGTAGCACATGCAGCAGGGGATTGAGAGAATGCCGCACACAAGCGCCGTGATGGCCGCCCAGTCCTTGCTGCGGTCGCCGGTGGGCGGCGCGGCGTAATAGCCGCCCGGGGTATAGGGCTGATAGGCCGGGGCGGTGTAGTTCTGCCCGGTCTGTCCCTGGGTATAGGGATTCTGGCCCGCGCCGTAGACCGGCATGGAGCTGTACGGGTTTGTCTGATTCGGCTGCTGCGGAGCGGCGGGCTGCTCGGACGGCTGCGCTGTGTCCGCGCCGTAAACCGGCAGATCGTTGGCGGGCTCGGCGGGTTTTTCCAACGGCGCGCCGCAATTCGAGCAAAACAGCGCGTCCTCCGCGTTGGGGGATTGACATTTGGGACAATTCATGGGTTTCGTTTCTCCTTTTATGTTGTGGTGTGAAAATCCGGCGGTAATATTGCGTATGCTGCTTTTCTGTGACGATGCGGGTGAAGCGCGGCGGCGCCGTTTGTCCCACATGGAAACAGAGTAGGGTATAAACGGCGGTTTCGCCGGTTGCCGCTTTGGCGGCGAGGCGAACGCCATTGAAAATAGTCACTCTACAACTTATTATACCACAACGTCCCGGTTTGTACAGCCTCAGCGAAGCTTTGCGAGCGCGGCGGCGACGCGCTCCATGGCGCGCCCGGTGTTGCCGGCGTCGCCGAAAGCGGTCAGGCGGCAATTGCCCTCGCCGTTTTTTCCGAAGCCCGCGCCGGGCGTGCACACGACGTTCGCCTCCTCGAGCAGCAGGTCGAACACCTCCCACGACGGCATACCGCCCGGGCAACGAAACCAGAGATAGGGCGAATTTTCTCCCCCGATAAACGGGACGCCGGCCGAGCGCAGCGCCGCCGCCATGACCCTGGCGTTGTTTTTGTAATACGCGATGTTCTCGCGGATCTGCCTCTGGCCCTCTTCGGTGAAGACGGCGGCGGCGGCGCGCTGAATGATATAAGAGGTGCCGTTATATTTGACCGCGGCGCGGCGCGCCCAGAGCTCGTTGAGCTTCATTCCCTCGCGCTCGAGCGCCCGCGGCACGACGGTATAGCCGCAGCGAACCCCGGTGAAGCCCGCCGTTTTGGAGAGAGAGCACAGCTCGATCGCGCAGGTCTCGGCGCCCGGAATCTCAAAAATACTGCGCGGCAGCGCCGGGTCGCCGACAAAGCTCTCATACGCCGCGTCGAACAGGATTACCGCCCCGCGCGCACGGGCGTAGTCGACCCAGGCCTTGAGCCCCTCGCGGGTATAGACGGCGCCGGTCGGGTTATTGGGCGAGCAGAGATAGAGGAGGTCGGCGTCAAAATCGGGCGGCGCGGGCAGGTAGCCGTTGGCCTCGGTCCCGTCGGCATAGACGATCCTGTTGCCGGTCAGCACATTGACGTCGACATAGGCGGGATAGACCGGGTCGGGCACGAGCACCGTGTTGCCCGGGCCAAAGAGGTCGAGGATGCCGCCGAGGTCGTTTTTCGCCCCGTCGCCGATAAACACCTCGCCCGGGTCGAGGCGCACGCCCCGCCGGGCGTAATAGGCGCAGACCGGCTCGCGCAGGAAGGCATAGCCCTCGTAGGGGCCGTAGCCGTGAAAGGTCTCCTTTTGGCCGAGCTCGGCGCAGGCCGCCCGCGCCGCCTCGACGACGGCCGGAACGATGGGCTGGGTGACGTCGCCAATACCCATGCTGATGACGTCCTTTTCCGGGTTTGCCTTTTTGTACGCCGCGACCCGGTTCGCGACCTCGGCAAAGAGATAGTTGCCCTCGAGCTTCAGAAAATTCCTGTTCATATGAACCATATGCGGACCGCTCCTTTCGGTATGATGTAGAATTTGCGTCGGCGTCACAGCTCGATCTCGCCGCAAAACACCTCGACGGCGGGCCCCTGCATCGTCACGCCGCCGTCCTCCTGCCAGGTGACGGTGAGATCGCCGCCCCGCAGATGCACGAGGATGGGGACGCCTTTTTCGCACAGACCGCGCCGCACCGCCGCGACCGCCGCCGCGCACGCGCCCGTGCCGCAGGCAAGGGTTTCGCCCGAGCCCCGCTCCCATACCCGCATCCGCAGCTCGTTTTTTCCGGCGGGCTCGACGAACTCGGTGTTCACCCGGTCGGGAAAGCGGGGGTGCGCTTCATAGTGCGGCCCGATCCTTTCAAGGTCGAGCGCGTCGATGCCCTGCGTGAAGATCACCGCGTGGGGGTTGCCCATGGAAACACAGCTGCACACGGCGTCGGCGGCATAGCCCGGCGCGTCGATGTGCAGCGGCACCTCGAGGCTGTCGCCCTGCCAGTCGACCGGGATCGCGGCGCAATCCAGCTCCGGCGCGCCCATCGCGACGGCCGCGCCCGCCGCTTTTCCGTCCGGCCCGAGCAGCATGCGCAGCGTCTTTACGCCGCTGCGCGTGTCGACGGTGACCGCGCCGGGGTTTTTGGCATAGCCGTGATCCCACAGATATTTGCCGACGCAGCGCACCCCGTTGCCGCACATCTTTCCCGCGGAGCCGTCGAGGTTATACATATCCATAAAGCCGTCCGCCCGCTCGCTCGGGCGGATAAAGATCACGCCGTCGCCTCCGACCCCGAACCGCCGGTCGGAGAGAAACGCGATCGCCCTCCCGTCGAGGCGTATGTCCTGTGCAAAGCAATCGACATAAATATAATCGTTGCCCGCGCCCTGCATTTTGGTAAACCGCAGCTTCATGCCGTCTCCTTCCAGATTCAATGAATGAAAAAACGCCGTTACAGTACTATATGCGTTAAGACGCCTTGCTTCGCGCGCAAAAGACACTATAATAAAAATAATACCCGTTCAGTATAACACAATTGCGCGCATAGGTGTAGAGCTCTTCACAACATTGGCAAAAGTGTGCGCTTTTTTCCTGCGGCCGCTTCGTTTTTCGACATACTGCCGTTTTCGTCGCTCGCCGCAGGGGGAAGAAGATCGCGAAGAGGATCAGGAGGAATTGTATGGAGAATCAACCCGAGCGCGCCGTCCTCGCGGCGGTGGACACCGGAGAATACGACATCGACAGCTCGCTCGAGGAACTGCGCGCGCTGTGCGAGACGGCGGGCGCGCAGGTCGTCGGCGAGATTGTGCAGCGGCGCGAGGCGCCCGACAACTTCGGCTATCTCGGCGGCGGCAAGCTCGCCGAGACCCGCGATCTCTGCGAGCGGATGGACGCCGATCTTTTGGTTGTGGACGACGAGCTGAGCGGCGCGAAGCTGCGCAATATGGAAACCGCCGTCGGCGTCGACATCGTTGACCGCACCACCCTCATCCTCGATATTTTTGCGCGCGCGGCCAGGTCGGCCGAGGGCAAATTGCAGGTTGAGCTGGCGCAGCTCTCCTATCGCCTGCCCCGTCTTGCGGGCGCGGGCACGGCGCTCTCCCGACTTGGCGGCGGCATCGGCACCCGCGGCCCCGGCGAGAGCAAGCTGGAAAACGACCGGCGCTATGTGCGCGGGCGCATCGCGGCGCTCAAGAGCCGGCTCGCCGAGCTG
>CAZKRQ010000165.1:0-5186 GCA_964555125.1 uncultured Oscillospiraceae bacterium | reverse complement strand
TCAAACGCGCAGGCAAGCAGCGCATTCTCGTCCGCTCCGCGGCTCCTCCTTTTCCGCCAAAGCAAAGGACGCGCTTTGGCGGAGCCTGTATTCTTCTCCTCTTTCCGAAAAGCCAGGGACGGACTTTTCGGGATCAAGGTCAAGGGCGTTAAGGACGTTAAGCGGCGTCGCGTTCTTATGCGGTGGTGAAAGCAGATAATAAAGCACGGATATAAGGCCAAAAGCCCTGCACTCCTTAAAGGAATGCAGGGCTTGAGAACGTTTAGCGGCGCTTTTTTGCGCCGGATATAGCCACTTCGTTTTCTTATCGCCGCGACCTCTGCGGCGGGCCTTTGGGCGCAATCGCTCAGTTCATGTTGTATTCCGCGTTGGAGAGGATGTTGCGGCAGAGAAACGCGATGAGCAGCGACGCCGCCGCGAACCACGCCGCCGCGACCAGCAGGCCGGCCGCGCCCGAGAGGAGCTGCGCCGCGATGACGCCGCCCACAACGCCGGGCAGCGCGACAACGATCATCACCAGGAAGAAAAACAGCAGCTGCAGGGTTTTGCCCGGCACCGTGCCGAACAGGCGGTCGGTCAGGAAATTGGAGGCCATGAACAGCAGCGAGAAGCAGAACCGGCAGACGATGCACGCGGCGATCTCGGCCGGGGCCGCGCCGGTGATCAGCCCCGCGCCGATCATTACGACGGCGCATTCGGCGGCGCTGCGCAGCACCGATTCGACACAGAGCCAGAGGAGCTTTTTGAACGGGTTCTCCGGCACGAGGTAGATATGGGGATGGATCAGCTCTCTCGCCCAGCGGCCCGTGGAGGAGGAAAAGAGCAGCGTATAGCAGCTCATAAAGAACGGGAAATAGATCCCCTCCTCGCGCAGAAAATAGGCGAACGCGAGATTGATCGCGATCATAAGCAGAGAGATCGAGTCGAACAGAAAGGTTTTGCTGCGGCGGTTTTCGATGCGGTGCTTATAGAAGAACGCGGACGCGCCGAGGCCCGCGCCGAGGCCGGTTTTGCCGACCTTGATGTTGCGGGGCATGTTTTCGGCCGCTCTCCCCTCCTTTCTGGCGGTGATCGCCGAATGGGTCGCCTCGGTCGCGACGAGAACGTCTTCATAAAAGTCGGCGTCAAGGCGGGTGATAAGCGCCGTGAAGCCGGCGATGAACGCCGCGACGGCAAGCAGCCCCAGCCCGGCGCGCAGCCAGTCGCCGAGCATGATCCCGGCGGCCAGGGCGCGCAGCCAGCCCGCAACGGGGATAAAATCGGTCCAGCCCGCGTTGGCGCCCGCGACGACCGCCGCAAGCTTGTCGCCGGGGTTGAAAACGTCCTTGACAATCAGGAGCAGCACAACGGCGCTCAGGCCGTAGAGCAGCCGGGAAACCCGGGCGCGCCGCCCGTCGTCGCAGCTGGTGTAGGAGTAAATGCCCATCGCGACGAGCTGCGCGCAGTAGACTGTGAGCATATAGCCGAGCACGATGCCGAGCATTCCGCGCAGCCCCATGCCGTACAGGTTATTGAGCCAGCCGTATTGATAGACCAGCACAAAGGCCATCATAAAGACCATGCCGAGCTGGCGGACAAGGCCGTAAAGCAGCGCGCTGCGCTGCGCGAACGGCGCGGTAAAGATATGGTTGACGTCGGCCATCGAGAAAAAGCTCGCGCCGCTGCTTAAGCCCGCGCGCGCCTGAATGACAAACATGAGAAAATAGAACCCCAGCACCAGGCCGCTCAGCTCGCGCGCATCGCGCATGTCGGGGCTGCCGAGAGACGCGTCCCCGCCGGTAAAGAGCAGCATCACAAAGAGGCCCGCGAAGACGATCGCGAGCACGATGCGCGCGGGCGATCTGAAAAAGGATTTCACCGAGTTCTTGAACCGGGTCAGCGTCAGATAAATCAGCGCGTTCATTGCAGGGCCTCCCCGTCTCCTTCGGTGATGGCGAAAAAGAGCTCCTCCAGCGAGCGGCCCTCCTCGCCGTTGATTTTGGTCGCGGCGAAGGCGCCGTGCATCATGATGTGGGCGACGTCCCAATAGTCCTCGACCGAGTCGATCATGTGGGTGCTGATCAGAAGAGAGCAGCCCGCCGCGCGCAGCTCGCGAAACAGCTCCTTGATCTCCTTGATCGCGTGGGGGTCGAGCCCGACCATCGGCTCGTCGAAGATGACGACCTTTGGCCGGTGCAGCAGCGCACAGCAGATCGAGAGCTTTTGCTGCATTCCCTTTGAGAGCTCCTTGGCGAGGGTGCTTTTCTTGTCTGTCAGCTCGAACCGCTCGAGCAGCGCGTCGCCGAGCTGCTGCCAGCCGGGCTCAAGGCGATAGGCGCGGGCGATAAATTCAAAGTGTTCCCCGACGGTCAACAGGTCGTAGACCGCGGGCAGCTCGGGTATGTAGCCGAGCAGTCGTTTGGCCTCGAGGCTCTTGTTGGAAAACCCGTCGAGGCGGATCTCTCCCTCAAAGCGCAGCAGACCCGCGATGCACTTGATGAGGGTGGATTTGCCCGCGCCGTTTGGCCCGAGCAGGACGGCGATCTGCCCGTCGTTTACCTCGAGCGACACGTCGCTGTTGGCGACGAGCTTGCCGTATCGTTTGGTGACGTGAGAAACTGTGAACATAATAACCTCCTGGTTGTGCGCGGCGGCCGCGCGAAACTACAAATTAGAATATTAATATCGTTTAATACTTTTTGTTGAGAATATAGAAGATCAATATCCTGAGCAGGCATTGGGCACACACCACGATGGAGAGAATGCTGACCGGCGTATCCATATCGAGCAGCATACACGCCACGAGCGCGACCGACTCGCCCAAAAGCGTGAAATAGAACATCCAGGACGAGGTCTGCCGCTCGAGAAATGCGGCGCGCTCCTCGGTCATGGCGATGTTATACCGCCGGGCCCTTTCAGGGTCGCGCGCAATGCGCCAAAACCGCGCGAGCCGAATCGCGCCAAGCAGAAAAAACGAGCCGCCGAGCGAGGGCACATAGCGGTTGCCGGTTTTGCTGAAAACCGCGACAAGAAGAAAGAGCAAGCCCACGGCCATCACGCCGCCTGTCTTGACCAGCTGCTTTTGGATCGGTTTCACCGCGACTCCTCCTCGTACAAGAAAATATCCTCGATTTGCAGGTCGAAATACCGGGCGATTTTAAACGCCAGCGAGAGCGAGGGATTATAGCGGCCGCTCTCGAGCGAGATCACCGTCTGCCGGGAGACCTCCAGCGCGTCCGCCAGCTTTTCCTGATTGAGACCGCGCGCCTTGCGCAGCTCGCACAGACGGTTTTTCATACAGCCAGCTCCTGTTCGGAAAAATGTAAAGGTAGCTTTACTTGCAGTATAGCATGTTTTCTAAAAATGTCAAGCGACATTTACATTTTTGATCCGGAGCGTCCCGTCGCCCGCGTGAGCCCGTCCTGACCGGTGTCATAGCCGGGATCGTGAGGGACGAGAGCCGCAGCACTCCCTGGCGGAATGCAGGGGCTTGAGAACGACGCAGCTGCGCTTTTTGCGTCAGCTGCGGCTGCTTTGTTCTTTTATGGAACCGCCGCAAAGGCGGCGCTTTTGTGACAGCAAAGGGACCCGAAAACCCGGAAAGGCTTTCGGGTCCCTTTGCTGCGCGGCTTCAGGCAGAGAACCGCTGCAAGGTCTCCTTATTGTGCATCAGCGTGGTGCGAAGCGTGTTGGCGAGGTTGACGGTTTCGGGCTTTGCCTTGAGCTGCAACTCGTTCAGCGCGCTGTTGATCTCCCGAATTCCCATGTCGATGCCCTTGAGCACCATCTCGGAGAGGTGCGCGGGGGTTTTGTCGGTCCACGTCTGCACCTCGATCATCATGTCGCTCATGACTTTGGTCATGACCGGCACGCCGCTGTCGTTGCCGTCCATGGATTTGAGCAGAGTGTCGGCCGACATATAAATGCGGCGGTATTCCTCGAGCTGCTTTGTGAGAACGGAGCGGATCTCGCCCCGGCTCTCGGGCAGCAGCTTGTCGATCGTGTTTTTACCCATCTCGGCGTTTTTATGAATGGCGACGAGAAGTTGTTCGTTTGCGTTCATAGCGCTCACCTCTTGGCTGTAATTTTTACAGGTATTATGCGCTTTTTATGCTTTCAAAATACCGAAAACTGTGTTATACTTAAAATCAATTCGGAAAAAAAGCGAAGAAGCGGTTCTGATGGACGAAAAAACCGCATTCAATTTGTGAGGAGAAGGATTCATGAACAAGAATGTAATTGTCGGCCAGTCGGGCGGGCCCACCTCTGTCATCAACGCGAGCCTCGCCGGCGTATTCAAGACGGCGCGCGACCTCGGCGCCCCCCATGTGTACGGGATGCGCAACGGCATCGAGGGCTTTTTGCAGGAGCGCTATGTCGACATCAGCGAGTATATCCGCGACGACGTCGACATCGAGCTGTTAAAGAGAACCCCGTCCGCCTTCCTCGGCTCCTGCCGCTACAAGCTGCCTACCGTCGAAAAGGACGAGGCGGTGTATGTTAAGCTGTTTGAAATTCTCGCAAAGCTCGAGATCGGCTATTTCTTCTATATTGGCGGCAACGACTCGATGGACACCATCGCCCAGCTGACCATCTACGCCGAGAAAATTGGCAGCGACATCAAGTTTATGGGCGTGCCCAAAACAATCGACAACGACCTCGTCGTCACCGACCACACCCCCGGCTTCGGCAGCGCGGCGAAATATGTCGCGACCTCGGTCAAGGAGCTCATCCGCGACAACAAGGTCAACGACATGGACGTCGTGACCATCATCGAGGTCATGGGCCGCGACGCGGGCTGGCTGACCGGCGCTTCGGCTCTCTCGGCCGGCCCCGACTGCGACGGGCCCGACCTGATCTATCTGCCCGAGCTGACCTTCGACGTCGACAAGTTCATCTCCCGCGTTAAGGAGATTCAGAAGGAGCGCCGCTCGGTGATTGTCTGCGTCTCGGAGGGCATCCGCACCGCCGACGGAAAATACGTCTGCGAATATACCAACAGTGCCTCGCGCACGACCGACAGCTTCGGCCACAAGCAGCTGACCGGCACTGCCCGGGTCCTCGCGGACGTCGTCGGCGAGCGCATCGGCTGCAAGGTCCGCGCGATCGAGTTCAGCTCGCTGCAGCGCTGCGCGGCGCATTTGCAGAGCGAAAACGACGTCAACGAGGCGTTCCATGTCGGCGTCGCCGCCGTGCGCGCCGCGGCC
>CAZKRQ010000164.1:0-5202 GCA_964555125.1 uncultured Oscillospiraceae bacterium | reverse complement strand
TACTTCGACGAGCTGGTCGACCGCAACCTGCTAACCAATTTCCGCGAAACAGCAAAGCAGATCAATGTCAAAGAGCGGGAATTCGTCAATTTTCTGCTCGATCACAAATACATTTATCGCGACAAGCGCGGCAAACTCATGCCCTATGCAAACAAAAACGACGGTCTTTTCGAGATCAAGGAGTGCTTCAACGAAAAGACCGAGTGGAGCGGGACACAGACGCTCATCACGCCCAAAGGGCGCGAGACGTTTCGCCTGCTGATGCTCAAGTCGGCCTGAAATCCGTCCGAAGAAAAGTTGTGCGTTTTGTGCGCTTGATCTGTGCTAATATGGTATCAAGGAAATTTGCAAGAGCTGCCCGCGGGCGGCTCTTTTGCTTTGCAAGAGAGGTGGTGACGTGGCGCGTGAAGACCTGATCCCGCTGAATCAGAGAACAAAAGAGGAACAAAAGCGCATCGCAACAGCGGGTGGGGTCGCCTCGGGGGCCGCGCGACGGCGCAAGCGCAGCCTGAAGGAGGCCGCGGACCTGTATCTCTCTCTGCCCGTCTCGGACCGGCGTCGCTGGAACAAGCTCGCGAGAAAGAGCATTGACCCGGAGGACATCGACAATCAGATGGCGATGATCGTGGGCTTGAGCGAGGCCGCGACAGCGGGCGACGCGCGCGCGGCGAGCGTACTCGTCAAGCTGGTCGGGGAGGAGCGGCCGGGAGAGGACCCCGCCGCCGGACAACTTGCACGCGCCGCGGAGCTTCTGGGTGACATTGATGGCGTTATCGAATAAGCAACGGGAATATTTGCGCCAATGCAATCGCCGCTGGAACATCAAGGTCGGCGCGACCGGCAGCGGAAAGAGCTGGCTCGACTACGCCGTCGTGATCCCCAAACGACTGCTCGCGCTGCGAGGTCAGGGCGCGGCGGTGCTGCTCGGCAACACGCAGGGCACCCTGTCCCGCAACATCCTCGAACCCATGCGGGACATCTGGGGCGGCGAGCTGGTCGGCGGGGTCAGCAGCGACAACACCGCGAAGCTGTTCGGGCGGCGGGTGCATATCCTCGGCGCGGACAACCGCAAGCATGTCGCGCGATTGCAGGGCATGACCATCGAATACGCCTACGGCGACGAGATGACGACCTGGCACGAGGACGTTTTTCAGATGCTCAAAAGCCGTCTGCGCTGTGCGCATAGCTTTTTTGACGGCACCGCGAACCCCGACAACCCACAACACTTCCTCAAAAAATTTATCGACAGCGGCGCGGATGTCTTTTGCCAAACCTCGACCATCGACGACAACCCGTTTCTTCCTCCCGGATTCGTCGGGAATCTCAAGCGGGAATACGCGGGCACCGTCTACTATAACCGCTTTATTCTCGGCCAGTGGACCCCCGCGGAGGGGATCATCTACCGCGCGTTCGCAGACGCGGTCGTGTCGGGCTCCGCCCGGTTCCTCTGGCCGCAGGACCGGCCGCTGCGCCCGGCGCGCGTGCATATCGGCGTCGACTTTGGCGGCACCGGCTCGCAGCACGCCTTTGTCGCGACCGGCGTATTGCCCAACTACAGCGGTGTCGTCGCGCTCGCGAGCCGCCGCATCAAGCCGGAGGGCACCGACGCCCTCTATCTGCAAGACTGCTTTCTGGAGTTCGTGCAGGCCGTCTGCGCCCGCTGGGGCGACGTCGACGCGGTCTACTGCGACAGCGCCGAGCAGGTGCTCAAAAACAGCCTACGCTCCGCGCTGTTGCCGACGCGGCTTTCATGGCTCGCGGACCGCGTCTACAACGCGAAAAAAATCGGGATCAACGACCGCATCCGCCTGACGTCCATCCTCATGGGCGGCGGACGCTTTTGGATTTTGCCCGAGGCGGAGACCCTGCGCGACGCGCTCGCGGCCGCGCTGTGGAGCGGCAGGCACCCGGAGCGCGACGAGCGGCTCGACGACGGCACCACCGACATCGACACCCTCGACGCCTTTGAATACACCATCGAGCGCGACTACTACAACTATTTGGGGCTGACCGTATGAACATCGTCCGATTTATCGACTATCTGAACAGAGAAAAAAAGTGGAACCTGCAGGGCGGCTACTACGCGCATATCGATGAGTGGCGTCAGTGGTGGCGGGGGGATTTCCCCGACTTTCACACGATCCACGAGCAGGGGCTCGACGGCAAGCCGTGCGAGCGGCCCATGTACCGCCTGCGGATGCCCAAGCGGGTCTGCGAGGACTGGGCGAGCCTGCTGCTCAACGACAAGACAACGGTCACCGTCGCCGACCGCGCTACCGCCGAATGGCTGTGCGGCAAGGACGGCGAGCAGACCGGCGGCGAGCTGGGGCGGCTGGATTTCTGGCCCAACGCGAACACCCTTGTCGAGCTCGCGTTCCGCAGCGGGACCGGCGCGTTCGTGCTGTCGGTCGAGCGGCTTGAGGTGCAGCACGGCGCCGCCGTGCGCTCCCCGGGCGCGGCGCTCTGCCTGGACTATCTGCCCGCCGAATGCATCCTGCCTATCACGGTGCGGCACGGCCGGGTGACCGAGGTCGCGTTCGCCTCGCAGGTCGTGCAGGGCGGCAAAAGCTGCGTCTATCTGCAAACCCACCGGCTGGTTCACCAGAACGGCGCGGCGCAATATCAGATCACCAACGAGTATTTCACCGACGACGGGCAGGGCGAGACCTACAGGCCCGCACCCCTGCCCGACGGAATGCTGGCTTCCTTCTATACCGGCGGCGAGCTGCCTTGGTTCGCCCTCTTTTCGCCGAACAGCGTCAAGAACCTGGCGGGCGGCGCGGGGCTTGGCGTGAGCGTTTTCGCCGAGGCGATCGACCAGGCGAAGCACTGCGACCTCGCGTTCGACAACTATTGCCGCGACCTCTTTCTCGGCGGCAAAAAGGTCTTTTATAACCGAAATCTGCTGAAAAGCTGGAGGGACGAGCAGAACCGCCTTCACTTTCAGGCCCCCGACGCCCTGCGACAGCAGCTCTTTGTCACTACGCCCGGCGCGAACCCGGACGAGAGCCCCGACTGGCACGAATACAACCCCGATCTGCGGGTCGAGGCGAACAGCGCCGCCGTGCAGGACGCGCTGAACTATTTCAGCTTCAAGACAGGGCTGGGCACCCATCATTACCAGTTCAACGCCGGCAACATCGCGACCGCGACCCAATACACCGGCGACCGGCAGGACATGGTGCAGCACGCCAACCGGCACCAGATCAAAATCGAGTCGGCGCTGCTGCAAATCCTCCGCTCGCTCCTGTGGGTGGGCAAAACGCTGCTCGGCGCGCCGGTGGACCCCGACACGACGCTCACCGTCAATTTCGACGACAGCTATATCTCCGACGCCGAGACCCGCCGCCAGCGGGACAAGGACGACGCGCTCGCCGGGTTCATCCCGAAATACCGCTATAACATGGAATGGCGCGGCATGTCCGAGGAGGAGGCGCGCGAGGCGGTGCGAGAGGCCGCCGGCGAAACCGGCGGCGAGGCGCTCGGCTTCGGTGCCGGCTAATGCTCTCCCCCGATTATCTCCTGCACGCGCCCGACGCGCTCGCGCGGCTCTGGCGGCAGGTCGAGGACGACATCCTGCTCGACGTGGCGCGGCGGCTGGGCGGTCTGGGCGGCCTGACCGGGACGGCGGCCTATCAGCTGTGGCGGCTCGAGCAGCTGCGGTTTGTGCGCGCGAATGTGGTCGCGCGGCTCGCGCAGGCGAGCGGAAAGAGCGACGCCGCACTGCGCCGCCTGCTGCGGGACGCGGGTCTGGAGGCGCTGGAAAGCGACGACCGAATCCACCGCGCGGCGGGCAGCGCGCCGGGCAGCCCCGACGCCAGCCCCCAGCTGCTGAATCTGCTCAACGCGGGCTATCGCCAGACGGCGGGCAGCTGGAAAAATCTCACCGCAACCACCGCGAACACAGTCACGCAGCAGTTTGAGACGGCGCTCTCCCGCGCGTGGCTGCAAATCGGCTCCGGCGCGCTGGACGGTGGCACGGCGATCTCCCGCGCGGTCAGGGCGCTTGCGGCGGACATGAAATATGTCACCTACCCCAGCGGGCACACCGACACCCTCGAGGTGGCCGTGCGGCGGGCGGCGCTCACCGGGGTGAACCAGACCTGCGCAAAGCTGCAATGTGCCCGCGCGCAGGAGATGGGCTGCGAATTCGTCGAGGTGACGGCCCACGGCGGCGCGCGGCCGTCTCACGCGCTCTGGCAGGGTAAGGTCTACCACATCGGCGGCACATGCACGCTGGACGGCGAGACCTATGAGGATTTCGAGACCGCCACCGGCTACGGGAGCGGCGAGGGGCTGTGCGGCTGGAATTGCCGGCACAACTTTCACCCCTTTTACCCCGGTCTTTCCAGGCGCAACTACACCGACGCGCAGCTCAGGGCGTTGGAGGAGAAGACGGTCGAATACGACGGAAAGCGGTACACGCAGTACGAGATCGACCAGATGCAGCGCGCGGGCGAGCGAAAGGTGCGCAGATACAAGCGGGAATACACGGCGCTGCAAGCGGCCGGGCAGGACGCGAGCGAGGCCGCGGTCAAGCTGAAAGGTGCGCGCGAGCAGCTGAGCGCGTTTTGCAGGCAGACCGGCAACCGCCAGGACGGCAACCGTCTGCTTGTGCCCGGCTTCGGCCGCAGCGAGGCGAGCAGGGCCACCTGGGCGGCGAGAAGGGCGAGCGCCGTGGTAGCGCCGAACGGGTTAAGCAAACTCAATTATGCGAGCGACGTGACCCGCGCGCAGATTGAAAGCATCGAGAAAGAGCTCGCACTCATCCCAAAGTCGCACAGAGAGGCAGCCGAGCGGCGCATTTCTCTGCTTCAGATCGTGGATGGGATAAACAGCGAATACAAGCCTAAAACGTATGAACTTAACCTTGGAAAGAATCGCAAACCCGGTGACGTTATCCATGAATATGCCCACGCTCTGGAGCGTGAGCTGGGCATCCTCAAAAATCCCGAATTTATCCGAATTCGCAAAAATGGTATTGATTTCGATGACGCAAACAAGGTGATTTATGATACAATAAGTTTCGATAGAGATGTTTTCCTTTTGACTTCGGACAAGTTCATTTCGGAATATCAAGGTCGAGTTTACGAGCATCCCGTATATGGCATATATCTCCCGGGGACAAAAACAATCAATGACCAGTTGATGCTCGAGTATTTCAGCGAGGGATACCGGGAATTTTTTATCAACCCGAAAAAC
>CAZKRQ010000163.1:3611-5213 GCA_964555125.1 uncultured Oscillospiraceae bacterium | reverse complement strand
GATGAAAGCGGCAGATATTGTGAAGATGTCGGTGAAAGGGCGCGACGAAAAGCTGGCGGATCTCAAGGCTGAGCTCTTCAATCTGCGCTTCCAGCACGCGATCAACCAGCTCGAAAACCCCGGCCGCATCAAGGACGTCAAGAGAGAAATCGCGCGCATCAAGACCGTGATTCGCGCCGAAGAGCTCAAAGACGCGAAAGAATAAGAGAGGGAGGTAAAACAAGATGAGCGAACGCAATTTGAGAAAGACCCGCGTGGGCACCGTCGTCAGCAACAAGATGGACAAAACCATCGTCGTCGCGATCGAGGACAGCGTCCGGCACCCTCTCTATAAAAAGATTATCAAGCGCACCGTCAAGTTCAAGGCACACGACGAGAACAACGAGTGTGGCATCGGTGACCGTGTCAAGATCATGGAGACCCGTCCGCTGTCTAAAGACAAGAGATGGCGTCTCGTGCAAATTATGGAAAAGGCGAAATAAGCCGAAAAGGAGGAAAGTACTGTGGTACAGATGCAGACTTACCTCAAGGTTGCCGATAACACCGGAGCAAAGGAAATGATGTGCATTCGTGTGTTGGGCGGCTCCCGCAAGAGGTACGCCGATATTGGCGATGTAATCGTAGCGTCCGTCAAAAAGGCCGCGCCGGGCGGCACGGTCAAAAAGGGCGACGTTGTCAAGGCTGTGATCGTTCGCAGCAAAAAGGGTGTGCGCCGCGACGACGGCAGCTATATCCGCTTCGACGAGAACGCGGCGGTCATTATCAAAGAGGATAAAAACCCCGTCGGCACTCGTATTTTTGGACCGGTTGCAAGAGAGCTTCGCGAGAAGGACTATCTCAAGATCCTCTCCCTCGCTCCCGAAGTGCTGTAAGGAGGGCTGTGAATATGAACAAGATTCACGTCAAGACCGGCGATATGGTCATGATTATGACCGGTCGCGACCGCGGCAACAAGGGCAAGGTCATGCAGGTCTCCCCGGACGAGAAAAAGATCATCGTCGAGGGCCAGAACATCGTCACCAAGCATGTGAAGCCCCGCCGTCAGGGTGAGCCGGGCGGCCTTGTGAAAGCCGAGGCGCCGCTTTACGCCTGCAAAGTCATGCCGATTTGCCCTAAATGTGAAAAGCCGACCCGGGTCGGCCACACGGTAAAGGACGGCAAAAAGGCCCGCGTCTGCAAAAAATGCGGCGCAGAATTTTAAGTAGGAAAGGAGTAAGAGACACATGGCTGCAAGATTGAAAGAGACCTATGTCAAAGAGGTTGCGCCCGCTCTTATGAAGAAATTTTCCTACAAGAGCACAATGCAGATCCCGAAGTTGGACAAAATTGTCGTCAATGTCGGCTGCGGCGAGGCCAGAGACAACCCGAAGATCATGGAGGCCATCGTCGGCGACCTGAAAAAGATCACCGGCCAGGCGCCTGTCATCTGCAACGCGAAAAAATCCGTCGCAAACTTCAAGCTCCGCGAGGGCATGCCCATCGGCGCGAAGGTAACGCTGCGCGGCGAGCGGATGTATGAGTTTATGGATCGCCTGTTCAACGTGGCGCTGCCCCGCGTCCGCGATTTCCGCGGCATCAACGGCAACAGCTTCGACGGCCGCG
>CAZKRQ010000163.1:2743-3601 GCA_964555125.1 uncultured Oscillospiraceae bacterium | reverse complement strand
CGGCAACTATTCGCTCGGCCTGCGCGAGCAGCTGATCTTCCCCGAGATCGAGTACGACAAGATCGACGCGGTCCGCGGTATGGATATCGCCTTTGTCACAACGGCAACGACCGATGAGGAAGCGAAAGAGCTGCTCAAGCTGCTCGGCGCTCCGTTCGCAGAATAACGGGGGAACAATTATGGCTAAAACATCTTTGAAGAATAAGCAAAAAGCACCTGCTAAATTTTCCACGCGCGAGTATAACAGATGCAAGATCTGCGGACGTCCGCACGCGTACCTGCGTAAATACGGAATCTGCCGTATCTGCTTCCGCGAGCTGGCCTACAAGGGCCAGATCCCCGGCGTGAGAAAAGCGAGCTGGTAATAAGGAGGTTAACAGAATGCATATCACAGATCCGATTGCCGATTTGTTGACTCGCGTCCGTAACGCCAGCAGTGCGAAGCACGATACCGTTGACATCCCCGCTTCCAACATGAAAAAGGCGATCGCCAAGATCCTGGTGGACGAGGGCTATGTCAAGGGGATGCAGGTGACCGAAGACAACAAGCAGGGCACAATCAAACTGACATTGAAATACGGCGAAGACAAGACCCCGGCAATCCAGGGCCTGCGCCGGGTGAGCAAGCCCGGCCTTCGCGTCTACGCAAGCTGCGAAAAAATGCCCAAGGTGCTCAAGGGCCTCGGCATCGCCATCGTCTCCACGCCGAAGGGTGTGATGACCGACAAGCAGGCCAGAGCAGAGAACGTCGGCGGCGAAGTCCTCGCGTTTGTGTGGTAAGGAGGGCAAAGAAGAATGTCGAGAATTGGTAGAAAAGCGATATCCGTCCCCGCCGGCGTAGACGTTAAAGTCGTGGGA
>CAZKRQ010000163.1:0-2733 GCA_964555125.1 uncultured Oscillospiraceae bacterium | reverse complement strand
GTTCGCTGCACGGTCTCACCCGCACCCTGCTTCACAATATGGTCGTCGGCGTCACCGAGGGCTATCAGAAGGAGCTGGAGATTCAGGGCGTCGGTTACCGCGCCGCCAAGCAGGGCAAGGATCTCGTCATGAACCTGGGCTATTCGCATCAGGTCGTCGTCAGCGACACCGACGAGATCACCATTGAGGTCCCCGCCCCCAACAGGATCATCATCCACGGCATCGACAAGCAAAAGGTCGGCCAGTTTGCGGCCAATGTCCGTGAGAAACGCCCGCCCGAGCCCTACAAGGGCAAGGGTATCCGCTATGTCGGCGAGTATGTCATCCATAAGGAAGGCAAAGCCGGCAAGGGCTCAAAATAAGGAAAGGAGTAGAGAAGAATTATGGTTACGAAACGCGACAGTAACAAACAGCGTCTGCAAAGACACAAAAGAGTCCGCGGTAAGATCAGCGGCACCAAAGAATGCCCGCGCCTTAATGTATTCCGCTCCTCCAAACACATTTACGCGCAGATTATCGACGATGTTGCAGGGGTTACCCTGTGCGCCGCTTCAACGCTCGACAAGGGCTTTGAGGGGGCGACCGGCAATGCGGACGCGGCGAAAAAGGTCGGTCAGGCGGTTGCCGAAAAGGCGGCGAAGCTCGGGATCACCGAGGTTGTCTTCGACCGCGGCGGCTTCATTTATCACGGCCGCGTAAAGGCACTCGCTGAAGGCGCCCGCGACGGCGGCCTCAAGTTCTAAGGGAGGAGAAAGATTTTGGAAAGACTGGACGCAACAACCCTCGACCTGAAAGAAAAGGTCGTCACAATTAACCGCGTTTCCAAAACCGTCAAAGGCGGTCGTATTTTCAAGTTCTCGGCTCTCGTGGTTGTCGGCGACGGCAACGGCATCGTCGGCGTCGGGCTCGGAAAAGCGGGCGAGGTCCCCGAAGCGATTCGCAAGGGCCTCGAGGATGCAAAAAAGAATCTCGTCAGGGTTTCCCTCAAGGGAACCACCATTCCCCACGAGGTGATCGGCTCGTTCGGCGCCGGGCGCGTGCTGCTCAAGCCCGCCGGCCCCGGTACCGGCATCATTGCCGGCGGCCCGGTCCGCGCGGTGATGGAGGCGGCGGGCATCAGCGATATACGCACGAAATCGCTGCGCTCGAATAATCCGAATAACGTGGTGGCGGCGACCGTCAACGGCCTGCTCTCGCTGCGCAACGCGGAACAGGTCGCGGCGGTTCGCGGCAAATCCGTGAAAGAAATCGTTGGTTAAGGAGGATTCGTTTCATGGCAACAGAAAAGAAAGCTGTCGACGAGGCAGTGGCGGAAAAGAAGCCGGCTGCCAAAAAGACGGCCTCCGCCGCAGCGAAGAAGACAGCCGCGAAGCCGGCCGCTGAGAAGGCCGCCGCGGAGAAAAAGCCGGCCGCGAAGAAAACGGCGGCGAAAAAGCCCGCGGCCGCGGCCGAAGCGGCGCCCGCAAAAGCCGCAAAGGCCCCGGCGAAGAAAAAGGCCGCGTCGAAAGCGGGGCTGACCGTCAAGCTCACCAAGAGCCTTGCGGGCCGCCTCTCGGCGCAGATCACAACGGCGAACTCGCTTGGACTTCGCCGCATCGGCGACACAACCCTTCAGCCCGACAACGCCGCGACCCGCGGCAAGATCGCCAAGATCTCCCATCTGGTCGAAGTGGTCGAATCGAAATAGTTAAGGAGGTGCATTCCGTATGAAGCTCCACGAACTTCAGCCCGCACAGGGTGCGACCAGCGAAGTGAAGCGCAAGGGCCGCGGCGCAGGCTCCGGCAACGGCAAGACCGCCGGCAAGGGGCACAAGGGCCAGCTCGCCCGTTCCGGCGCAAAGCCCGCTTACTTCGAGGGCGGCCAGCTGCCGCTGGTTCGCCGCATCCCGAAGCGCGGTTTCCACAATATTTTCGGCACCAAATATGCGACGATCAACGTTTCGGATCTCAACCGCTTTGAGGACGGCGCGGTCGTCGACGCGAAGGCGGTCGTCGAATCCGGCCTGGTCAAAAAGCCGCTCGACGGCATCAAGGTGCTCGGCAACGGCGAGCTGAGCAAAAAGCTCACCGTGCAGCTCAAGGCGTTCTCTGAAACCGCCAAGAGTAAAATCGAGAAAGCAGGCGGGAAGGCCGAGGTGATGTAACGATGTTCCAAACCTTCAAAAACGCTTGGAAAATCGACGATCTGCGCAAGAAGATCCTGTTCACCCTCTTTATCCTGGTCATCTTCCGCCTCGGCGCCGCGATGGTCGTGCCGTTTATCGACGCGGCCGCGCTGCAGGAGCAGATGAAGAACACGGCAAACTCGATCTTCCCGTTCTTCGATCTGATGACGGGCGGCTCGTTCTCGAGCGCGACCCTGTTTGCGCTCGGCGTCACCCCCTATATCAACTCCTCGATTATTATCCAGCTGTTGCAGGTCGTCATTCCGGCGCTGGAGCGCTGGAGCAAGGAGGGGGAGGAGGGACGCCGCAAGATCAACCGCCTCACCCGCTATGTCTCGATCGGCATCTCGGTCGCGCTCAGCTATGTCTATTACCTGCTGGTGCAGCGCAGCAACGCGTTGTTTTATACCGAGGGCTTCAGCAAGTGGTATTCGATGGTCGTCATCATGTTCTGCTTTACGGCCGGCTCGGTGCTGCTGATGTGGCTCGGCGAGCAGATCGACACGAAGGGCATCGGCAACGGCATCTCGCTGCTGATTTTCACCGGCATCGTCGCGGGCCTCAAAAA
>CAZKRQ010000162.1:0-5230 GCA_964555125.1 uncultured Oscillospiraceae bacterium | reverse complement strand
GATGATGCGGATCCCGTCCGGCCGCACGATCTCCGCGCGGTTTTCCGCAAGCGGGTTCCACACATAATATTTCGTGCAGCACTTTTCCCCGGGCGACAACCGGCTCAGGTCGCGCCCATCCCTGCTGACCGGCCAGGCATGATGCTCGCCGTAAGCGCCGAGATATTTCTGCCCGCCATAGACGTTCATGATCTCGCGGCAATCCGCGATCTCGACGCGCGTCCCCTCCTCGAGGGCGAAGAGCGGGTGCGCCGCCCACAAAAACGGCAGCTGCTGCGCGCAGCAGTTCTCCGCCGCGTAATCGATCGAGAAGCCGCCCGAATCGAGGCGGACGGTTTTGGAGAAGACATAGGGCAGCCGGACGCCGTGCGCCGTGAGCGAAAGGCCCTCGGGCGACGGCGCGCAGTCCCACACCTGGCTCCACACCTCGCCGTGGTCCGGCAGGGCGACGCCCTGAAAAAAGCCGTCGGGCACCAGCCCCGCCGAGATATTCGGGAACATGTCGTCAAAGCCGGACATCTCCCCCGTCTCGAACACGTCGCCGTAGGAGGAAAAGCGGTAGTCGTCGCCTTGGGGATTCTGCCACAGCAGCTCGCGGCCGCCCTTTTTCAGGCTCTGCATCTTGCCGCCGTACTCCGTCACGACGGCCGTCAGCTCTCCGCAGCGCAGGCGGAAGCCCGCCGCGTTTTTGAAGCTTGTGTTTTCAATGTCCATTTTAATACTGTCCGTATTCCAGCGCGGTCTTGACAAACGCCTCAACGTTCTCAACCGGCGTGTTGTACTCGAGGAAATCGGCGTTCTGGATGATAAAGCGGCCCTTTCCGTATTCCTTACCGGCCAGCGCGAGCTCGCGGGTGCGGTCGATGACGTCCTGCTTGGTGCCGTTCTGGATCACGTTGACCTGATCGACGCCGCCGATCACGCAGTAGTCGCCGTTGACCGTCTTGAGCGCGTCGACAATCACCGCGTCGCCGAGCGGGTCGGGCGAGAACGGCTCGACGCATTTGACGTTGATGTCTTTATAGCTGTCGACGAGCGCCATGATCTTGCCGCAATTGTGATAGATGCCGATGCAGCCGTCCTTCTGGCAGAAATCGACGTAATCCCGCTCGTACTTCGCGATGTATTCGTCGTAGGATTTTTTGCCGAGAAAGCCGCCCGGCACGTTGCCGCCGATGCAGGCCACATCGAGGCCGGCGTCGAGAATCGCCTGCGTATAGGGCTTGAAGCGGTCGCGGGAGAAGGTGATGAGCTTCTCATAGAACTCGGGGTCGGTCAGGAACAGCGCATACAGCTCCTCGTGCGGGATCAGATGCGAGCAGTTGTTAAACGGGCCGTAGGGTACCCAGCCGCCGACGATGCCGTCGTCGCCGACAAGATCCTTGGTGCGCTTGACCGCCTTCTGGATATACGGCGCATAGGTGTCGTCCATCTTCGGCTCGTATTTGATGATGATGTCGAGGTCCTTTTCCTCCTGCACCGGGTAGCGGGTGCAGCCGTACATATAGGTTCCCTTGCGCAACTCGGTCGTTGTGAAATCCTGCTCAAGGGTTCCGTCCGGGGTGCGGATGATCGAGTGCTGCACGGTCGACGCGCCCTTGACGTATTCGGTCGTCGTGACCTCCCAGTTCTCGGTCTGGTGTGTAATATCGACGCCGCCGTAAAGGATGTGGGGCACCGGCTTGGCGATGTCGCCCAGCAGGCGGACAAAAACATCCGCGCCCAGCTGTTTATTGAACGCAATCAAATCTTTAAACTGCTGTTCAAAATCCCACGGGTCGGTGTTTGGATAAACCTGCGACATAAAATGCCCCTGCTCGACGATAAAAAGCGAAATGGGCATGCGGTCTGTTTTTTCCCCTCGAAATGTTTTGAAGTAGCGTTCTCTGGATGTCATGATACACCTCTTCTATATTTTTTTATTCCGAGCCCATATTTTAGTTGAAATATACAACTAAAGATATTAAAAGTATAGCATACCCATGCCGCTAAGGGTATGGATTTTCATCTAAGTTTTATGGATTATCTTCTGATTCCCCTGCGTTCTCCAGAGCGAAAGAAAAAAACCACCGGGAAACCGGCGCGTGACTTTCTCCCCGCCGGGCGGTATACTTAAGATGAACTTTGACACTGAGGTGTGCGTATGAAATCTCTGGCTGAAACTCTGCGCGAAAAGCGCATCGACGCGGGCCTGTCCCGGGACGAGCTGGCCGCCCGCCTGGGCGTGACGCGACAGGTCGTGTCCCGCTGGGAGACCGGGCGCAGCGAGCCGGGCCCCGACCTTCTTCGGCGCATCGCCCGCGAGCTCGGCGTCGAGGCCTCCTCGCTGCGCGGCGGCGCCGCCACACAGAAAAGCAATCGCAAATTTGTCCCCATGCTTCTCGGCGCGATCTTTTTGCTCTGCTTCATCGTCGATCTGCGCTATGGCGCTCTGGTTCGCGCGCTGTCCGATACGCCGGACGGGCTTGGGTTTGTCCGTGTCTATTATTTCGTCTTTCTCTTCTTCATGTATGCGGTGCTCGGCGGCGCGCTCGCGTCGGCGGCCCTCGCGCTTTCGGGCGGGCGTCTTCGGCTTCACGGCGCCGCTCGCAGAGGCGCTCTGGGCGCGTCGCTGCTGCTCCTCGCCGTCTACGCCGCTGCCGCTGCCCTTCTTTTCGGCGGCGCCTCCTCTTCCTCCGGGCTGTCCTCCCTGCTTGTCGGCCTTCTCGGCGCCTATCTGCAATACGGTCACCTGCGCGTGCTGCTCCCCCTCGCCTGCGGCGTCCTGCTGCGCTTTGGCGTCGCGGAAAAAGCGGATTGACCGGCAAGGAGAAGCGCACATCTCCCCCTTACATCAACAACGCCTCTGACCTTGTGGTGAACGGTATGAAAACGATCTATATTGTGGGCGGCGCGATGGGCGTCGGAAAAACGACCGTGTGCCAACGGCTGAAAACAACCCTGCAAAACAGCGTGTTTCTGGACGGGGACTGGTGTTGGGACGCGCACCCGTTCCAGGTCACCGAGGAGACAAAGCGGATGGTGCTTCAAAACATCTGTTTTCTGCTCAACCAGTTTATCCGCTGCTCCGCCTACGACCACATCATCTTCTGTTGGGTGCTCCATGAGCAGACGATCCTCGACGCCATTTTAGCGGGCGTCGACAGCGCGGGCTGCCGTGTCAAAAACATCTCTCTGCTCTGCGACGAGGCCTGCCTGCGCGAAAGGCTGCGCGGGGATATCTCCCGCGGTCTCAGAACAGAGGATGTCGTCGCGCGGAGCGTCTCGCGCCTACCCTGCTATTCCCGGCTGGCGACCGACAAAATCGACACCAGCCGAAAAACCGTCGGCGAGGTCGTGCAGGAGATCCTGCGCCTGTAGACCCCCACAGAAAAAAGGGACAGGACAACACCCGGTTGCCCTGTCCCTTTGATTTTACAATACAGCTTCTCTCTGCGGCGGTTCTCAGGCCCCGCCTGCGCGGGCCGATCCGGCGCTTTGCCTTTCGCTTCGCCATGCGGCGCGTCTTATTTCCGCTCGCCGTCCCGCTCCGCGGTCGCCTTATTGAGGATGCTGATGCACAGCACGATGACCAGCGTCACGATGAAGATGCCCGCGAGCCCCTTTGCCATCACGGGCAGGGTCTGCAAAAACAGTTCCACATTCATACCGTTTCTCTCCTTATCCGAAGAAGGTGAGGATCATTCCGCCGGCGATGACCGAGGCGATTTGACCCGAGACGTTCGCGCCGACGGCGTGCATCAGCAGATGATTCTGGTCGTCCTCCGCAAGGCCCATTTTATGCACGACCCGGGCGGACATCGGGAACGCCGAGATGCCCGCCGCGCCGATCATGGGGTTGACCTTGTTTTTCACAAACAGGTTCATCAGCTTGGCGAACAGAACGCCGCCGACCGTATCAACGACAAACGCGACAAGGCCGAGGCCGAGGATCATCAGCGTGCGCCAATTCAAAAATGCGTCGGCGGTCATGCGGGCCGCGACGGTGATGCCCAAAAAGAGGGTGATCAAATTCGCGAGCACCTTTTGCGCCGTCTCGGAAAGCGACCCCAGCACGCCGCACTCGCGAATCAGGTTGCCGAACATCAGGAACCCTATGAGCGCCACCGAGCGGGGCGAAACGATGCCCGCAATGATCGTGACAAAAATCGGGAACAGAATGCGGGTGGTCCGGGAGACCTTGGTGCCCGTATAGGGCATACGGATCTGTCTCTCCTTTTTTGTCGTAATCAGGCGGATGACGGGCGGCTGCACGATCGGCACCAGCGCCATATATGAATAAGCGGCGACGATGATGGGCCCCAGATAGTTGGACTTAAAATAGTTGGCGACAAAGATCGAGGTGGGCCCATCCGCCGCGCCGATGATTGCAATGGAGGCCGCGTCCCTGATATCAAAGCCGAGAAGCGCCGCCAGGCTCAGGGTGAAAAAGATGCCGAACTGCGCCGCCGCGCCGAACAGCATGAGCTTGGGGTTGGAGAGCAGCGGCCCAAAATCGATCATCGCGCCGATGCCGATAAAGAGCAGCAGCGGAAACAGCTCGTTCGCAATGCCGGAATCAAACAGCAGGTCGATGACGCCGGTCTCCTCCACGCCCTC
The DNA here is from genome assembly GCA_964555125.1 of uncultured Oscillospiraceae bacterium. GTDB lineage: Bacteria > Bacillota > Clostridia > Oscillospirales > Ruminococcaceae > CAZKRQ01. The sequence goes on along the minus strand of CAZKRQ010000162.1, from coordinate 631 downwards.
ATAAATCTGCGTGATCGCGCCGGACCTCGGCAGATTGACAAGGATCGCGCCAAACCCCATCGGCAGCAGCAGCGCCGGCTCCATGTCCTTTTTGATTGCGAGATAAATCAGCACGCCGCCGATGATCCACATGACCACCATCTGCCATGTGATATTCAGGGCGTTTTCAAAAATCGCTCCCATAAAATACAGTATCCTTCTTTTCTGCTTCGTTTCTGATCTAAAATTACCACGTCCGCGCCCTTGCGCCGCGGCAGAAGGGTAATAGTAATACTATAGCACAGTTCCTGCCGGTCAAGCAACCCGTCCGGCCGCTTTACCGCAACTTTTTCTTTTCCTCCCCGCGCGGCCGCGCGCTGCCACACGTGTTTTAGCGCCGCCGTCTCTAATTTTAAATAGAAACGCCGCCTTTCAAGGCGGCGTTTCTGATATATTGCCTGCATCCTTCTTACGGAAAAAAGTAAAAACCTATCCCGGCTTCAGGGTTTGCGCAAAATTCTTCATTATTAAAAACCTCAACATCGGTCTACCATCATAGACATTCATTCTCACAATTTCTCATATACTTACTGTTGAGAAAGCAAGGTGAGATAGTGCAACCGACAACATATCCTTATCATCCCGAAATGCT
>CAZKRQ010000161.1:3560-5266 GCA_964555125.1 uncultured Oscillospiraceae bacterium | reverse complement strand
ACCGCAAGCGCGACCAGCAGCAGCGCGAATGCCCAATAAGCCGCACGCACAGCCGGAATCACCGCATGTACCGCCGTTTGCAACGCCAATGTTCCCGTCACTGCATCCCCGTCGCGCGTCAGCGTCATACCCAGCGCTTTGAGCGGTGCTTTGTCGCTGCGCAGCAAAACAAGGCCGTTCTCCGTCGCGGTAAACTCAGCGCAAACGATGCCCGGCTCATGCACACCCCTCGCAAGAAAAAAGGTCGTAAAATCATCCGAGCGCACCTCATCCGCGCGCACTGTGCTCTCGCCCAGCAGCGCGCCCGTCTCGTCATATAAACGCATCGTCACCGCCGTTTCGGCAGGCGCGCCAGTATTTTTCAGATTAACCCGCACGCCGTAGCAGGGACTGTCCGCGCGCATACGAAAGGTCTGCGCAATCACCACGCCGGCATCAAGCGGCTCCTGCACACTGTAATCGTCGTTGAGAATCTGATATTCCACTTTTTTCTCAAGAGCCGGTAAGCCCGTATAGCCAAACCATACTGCAACCGCCAACCCCGCCAACACAACGCACACAGCGCCGACAGCGCGCTTGTGCCGGATAAACCATGCCTTTATCTGTCTGTCACGCTTCATTGCGTCCTCCCTGTTTCAGCGGGTCTTTTGTCTCAGCTCTCTGTCAAATATGCCGAAACCGCTTCTCTTTCAGTATCGCTCTCGGTACGACGCCCGCACACGCCGGGGATTCCCACGGCAGAACCGCGCGGCCGCGCAGTACAGAACGCCACCGATCTCTTTCCCGCCGCGCGCTTTGATTCGCCGCCGCGAAGAGGCTCTTCGTTATTTTTTCCCACACGCGCCGCGCAGCGCGGCGATCTCCTCTTTTTTGAGCTCCCGGTAGTCCCCCGCCCTGAGCATTCCCAGACGAACCGGGCCGAACGCGACGCGCTTGAGGCGGATCACCTCAAGGCCGACCGCCTCGCACATGCGGCGAATCTCGCGGTTCTTCCCCTCCGTGAGGGTCATCTCCATCACGCCGCGCTGCGGCTCGCTCGCCACAACCCGCACCCGCGCGGGCGCAGTCCTTTCGCCGCCGTCGAGCGTCACGCCGGTCGAGAGCGCGATGAGCTGCTCCTCGCCGGGCGCGGGCCGCACCGTCACGCGGTATAGCTTGGCGACGCCGCTCGAGGGGTGGGTGAGCAGATTGGTGAATGCGCCGTCGTTGGTCAACAGCAGCAGGCCCTCGCTGTCCTTATCCAACCGGCCGACCGGATAAACGCGCTCGTCGATGCCCTGCATCAGGTCGACGACCGTCTTCGCCGCGTGTCGGTCGCTCATCGTCGTCACATAGCCGCGCGGCTTATGCAGCATATAATAGACCTTTTTCGTGTTCTTCTCGAGAAAGACCCTCTGCCCGTCGACCGTGAGGACGTCTTTACGCGCATCCGCTTTGTCGCCCAGCGACACCGGGTGCCCGTTTTTTCTGACCCGGCCCGCGCGAATCAGATCCTCCGCCGCGCGGCGCGAACAGTAGCCCTGGTCGGAGAGCACCTTCTGTATTCTCTCCTGCATGACCTATTCCTTCTCCCTGCCGCCGAACAGGCCGGAGACCTTGTCGATCACCTCGGGCACGGTGCGCACGATGTTGTCCGCCGTGGTGCCGATGGTGTCGAGCTGTAGGACGCGCACGCCGCCGTCCTGCGTCGAGACGAGAAAGGCGAT
>CAZKRQ010000161.1:0-3550 GCA_964555125.1 uncultured Oscillospiraceae bacterium | reverse complement strand
GCCGGCGCCCGTGCCGCCCCCGAACAGCTCGTTGGCGTTTTTCGTCGGAAGATCCGAGCCCCCCGAGCCGAAGCCGACCGTCACCTTGCAGACCGGCACGGCGACCGAGCCGCCCGCCAGCGGGATCGGGTCGCCGACGACGGTGCTCGAATTCACCATATCCCTGATTTTGCCGATCGCGGTGTCGATCAGGCTGTTCAGCTGATTTGCGCTCATAATCAAAAACTCCTTTTCGGTGTGCTTCTATTGTTTTTTCCACGCAGGATTCATCATAAGCTCAGCGCGTGTTGTCTGTTCCGGCGCTGTCTTTGCCCGTCTGCCTGATCTTATACGCGGCGGCGCGGACGGCGAGAATCAGCAGCAACGCGACAACGCGAACCGGCAGCGCGGTGACCCAGACGGAGAACCGGCTCTCCCCCTCGTGCTCGTCCATAAAATCGGGGATGACCCGCAGCTCGTCGACGCGCAGACGCCGCCAGATCTGGCGCGCCAGCGCAAACGCATTGCCCAGCGCCTGCCATGTGCGCCCCGCGGCTATACCGGTCTCGCAGGGGTCGCCGCCCGCGACAACCACGCGCACGCAGATATGGCGCAGGCGCAGCGCTCTGAGCAGGCGGATCAGCGCGGGGCCTCCCGGCCGCAGCACGGCGCGCACCATCCTCATATCCAAACCGCCGCGTTTTTTTTCCGGCTCGCTTTGCTCCTGCGGCCCGTCCCGGTCCGCTTCGCCGCCTTTGCCCGTTTTCTTCTCTTTTTTCGGCCGGTCGGGGCCGACGGCGGCAAACTCGACAAAGAGTATCCGCACCCGCACCCGCAGCGCGCCGCCCTCATAGCTGAGCTTTGCCGTGACCGGGGTCAGCAGCAACAGCACAAGCACGGCCACAATGAGCAACAGCAACCAGCCGATCAGCCTGAGAATCGCGAGAAGCGCGCCCCCTATCGCGCTCATTCGAGGGTTGTCTCCTCAATCTCGGGCTCGAGGCGATCCGTCCGCAGCGCAAACGCGGCGTCGTCGCTGTGAATGGGCGGCAGCTGCTCGAGCGAGGCGAGCCCGAAGCAGCGCAGAAAATTGTCGGTCGTCCGAAAGCTGATCGGGCGGCCGGGCAGGTCAAGACGCCCCGCCTCGCAGACAAGGTTCTTCGCCACCAGGCTCGAAACGGCGGAGCTGCTGTCCACGCCGCGAATCTGGTCGATAAAGGAGCGCGACACCGGCTGATTGTAGGCAATGATCGCCAGCACCTCCATCGCCGCCTGCGAGAGGGGCGTGTTGCGCCGGTTGTCGAGCGCGCGCGCCACGAAGTCGGCGAACATCGGCCTCGTCGCCATCTGATAGCGGTCGTCAAACTGCAAGACGCACAGGCCGCTCTGCGCGTCGTCCAGCTCGTCGCGGATGCTCTCGACGAGAGAGACCGCCGTCGCCTTGTCGATGCCGAGCGCAAGAGCGATTTTTTCGCCCGAGATCGGCTCCCCGACGGCGAACAGCACCGCCTGCGCCGCGCTTTTATAGAGTTTCGTATTCATCCCTGCTTGTTCTCCCTGTTTTTACTGCGCTGCACCGAATGCAACACGCCGTCGTCGTCGACCCGCAGGCGGTGAAAGCGGATGAGCTCCAGCACCCCCAAAAAGGTCGCGACCGCTTCGCTGCGGCTTTTGCTGTCTCGGAAGAGATCCTGTAGCCGCCGAGCCGCGCCCTTTCTGAGCTTGCGCAGAATATAGACGATGCGCGAGGAAACCGAGACGACCGGCGCGTTCACAAGCGGCTCGAACGCCTCCGCCGTCAGCGGCAGGCGCGCGCCCTTGCCCGAGATATTCATATAGGCCTTCAGCAGCGCGGCGCTCTCGTGCTCGAGGTGATATTCGCTGTCCAGCTCGATCTCCATCGGCTCGCGCACATAGAAATTGATCCCCTCCGCCATATCGCGCAGCCGCTCCGCCATCTTTTTGCAGAGCTGATATTCAACGAGCTGGCCCGTCAGCTCGCGCTCCAGCTCCTCGGCCTCCTGCCGGGGCAGCAGCGCGGCCGATTTCATATAGACAAGCCTCGACGCCATCTCGATGAACTCGCTCGTCGGGTCGAGTTCGTCGGGCCCCAGCGCGCCGATGACCGCGAGATACTGGTCGATCAGCTCATAGATGCGGATCTCGCTCAGCTGCATTTTATGCTGCGCGATCAGGTGCAGCAGCAGGTCGAGCGGCCCCTCGAAATCCGCGAGCTTGAATTTGATCTGTTCCATTGCGTTGCCCTTTCGCTCACGTCAGGTTGAACAGTCGAATCGCCAGCGGGTCGATAAACCCGGTCATCCAGCTCAACGCCGAGATAATCCCGTTCTCGAGCGCGGTCAGCGGGCCGTAGATCACATTCGCGACCGGCGGCACAAACCGCGCGGCGAGCAGCAGCACGAACACCCCGCCGAGAATATACCTCTCATAGCGCATGACGCCCCAGTAAAATTTCTGCGGGAGGAACAGGCCGAACACCCGCGAGCCGTCGAACGGCGGGATCGGGATCAGATTAAACACCGCGAGCACGACGTTGGTTATTACCATTGTGGACAGAATCAGGGCCAGATAATACACCGCCAACGACCGATTCGCGTAATATCCGTACAGCGCGAACTTATAAAAGATCATGCTCACCAGCGCGAGCAGCAGGTTGGAGACCGGCCCCGCGAGGGAGGAGAGCGCCATGCCTGTCTTTGGGTTTTTATAATAGCGCGGGTCGACCGGCACCGGCTTGGCCCAGCCGAAGCCGGCAAAAACGAGAAACACGCCGCCCATCAGGTCGAGATGCCTGAGCGGGTTGAGTGTCAGCCGCCCCTGGTTTTTCGCCGTCGGGTCGCCGAGCAGATACGAGACAAACGCGTGCGCGCTCTCGTGGATGGGCATCGCCGTAAAAAGCACGATGAGGCGCGCCACATATTTATATAAATCAGGATTCATCTGCACCGTTCATCCTTTGCGGTAATCTTCTGTTCATTATAAAGAAAGATCGCGAAAAATACAATGAAAATTAAATGTGCGCGCCCGGGCGGCGGTTCCGCAAGAAAATAAACCGGCCGTATCTTGCGCAAGGAACGCGGGCGGAAAGCCGCGTCGCGGCAGAAAGACATGGGTTGCGTATCCATCCGGCGCGCTTTTATTTTGGACAAAGTCCCTCTCTTTTTTATCAAAGTCGCCGCTGGTGGCCTGCCCTACGGGGGAGCGGCGGCGCGGCCTCTCCCCTTTCAGCAGGGCCGGGATCGGTCTTCTGCGGCAGCGTGAATAATTTTTCTTCTGCCAAGCGCCTCTATCGCATTTTCTTACTCTGTGCCCGCGGCTTTGCGCTCAGTCATGGTGCTTGCCGGTCAAGGTCTCGGCGACCACGCGAAAAACACAGGTTCCGCAGAGCATCTCCCGCGGAAAAGCGCAGGTATTCTCCGCTCCGCTCAGGTGTTGGAGCAACCGGTTCAGCGCGTGCGTCTTCTCCGCCTCATCCTGCAAAAACTCTGCCCGGCCGCTGCCCATGACGCTGTCGAAGCGCCAGCTGAAGCCGCAGGGGTTTCCGTTTGCC
>CAZKRQ010000160.1:0-5267 GCA_964555125.1 uncultured Oscillospiraceae bacterium | reverse complement strand
CTGTACTCAGAAGCAAATCGAAATGTTTCGGTGATGAGGTTGATCACCAGCGCGCCAATGATGGGGCCGATCCAGGTGCCCATACCGCCGACCACCACCATAGACAGAACATTGCAGCTCTCCTCCATAGTGAACATGGTCGTGTCGATATATCGATAATAAAAAGCCATAAAGCACCCCGCTATACCGCAGAAAAAAGCGCCGACAACAAAATTGATCGCTTTATACTTCGCGGGCTCAACGCCCAGCGAGCTGGCTGCATCCGGATTTTCCCGGATAGACATCCATGCGCGGCCAACACGCGAATTGAGTATTCGATTCATGCAGAAAACGCTCACCACAAGCAGCATGAGTATAACATAGTAATATTCTGTTGTTGATTTCAATTCGTGGCCGAAAAAGAAAATGTGCGGAATCCCCTTGACCCCAAGCGGTCCGTTTGTCAGGCCTGTCCAGTTGAGAACAACGATGCGCACGATCTCTGCGAAGCCAATTGTCACAATCGACAGGTAGATTCCCGACAGCTTGTTCGTCGGCAAAAAGACGAGAAGCCCAAAGAAAGCCGTTACAAGACCGCTGATCGGCAAAAGCAGCCAAAAGCCCAGCCCTGCTTTTGTCGAGAGCAGCGCAGCAGTATAACATCCGATACACATAAAGCCCGCGTGGCCAATGCTGAAATGGCCGCAATAGCCGTTAATCATGTTCAGCGAGCTCGCGAAAAGCATGAAGAGAACCGTCCGCACCGCAATACCCCGCACAAAGTTGCTCGGCGCAATAAACGGGAATAAAAGCACCAGCAAACCGCCTGCGATAATCAGCAGCCATTTGTGCGTTCTAACAAAACCAACCGCCTTTTTAAGCATGACTCTTCTCCCCCTTTTTGCGTTTGCCGAAACGGAACTCAAAGCCGTGAGGCTTTATCACCAACACCAGGATCAGGAACAAGAACGAGATCAGGTCGCGGTAACCCTGTGGGAACAGCGCAATGCTGAAATTCTCAAAAATCCCCAGCAGGACGCCGGCGAATGCCGCGACAGGAATATTGCTCAACCCTCCCAGCACCGAGGCGCTCATTGCCTTCATGCTGATCGCGCCTCCCATGGTCGGAAGAATGCTGCCGTAATAGATCGCATAGAGCATACCTGCCAGACCGCCCATAACACAGCCGATCATATTCCCCAACCGCGTCGTGCGCTGCACATCAATGCCCAACAGCGACGCGGCCGGTTTATCCTGGCTGACTGCCCGCAGGCGCACACCCGCCTTTGTTTTATTGAGCAACAGCGAAAGCAGCACACAGAGGAGAATCACGATCGCGATGATGATGAGCTTGACATAGCCAATGCGGATGCCGCCCAACTCAAAAAAGCTGCGGCCAAACAACTCCGGCATCGCCTTGACCTCATAACCCGCGATGATCTGAACCGTATTTTTGAGAATGATGCTGAACCCGATTGTACAGATCATGGAAATATGCTTGGGCCCGTCCAAAAACTGCGCCATGCACAGCGCGTGAACAACAAAGCTCATCAGGCAGGAAATCACAATTGTAAAAAGCGCCGTCAACAGGATATTGTTGCCGAAAAGGCTCGTCGCCCAGTATGCCGAAAAAGCCCCGAGCATAACGGTGTCGCCATACGTAAACGAGACAAGCCCGACCTCTCCCGCGATCAGTGTAAAGCCGATGGCCATCAGGGCATAGATCGCGCCCTGAGACAGGCCGTTAATCAGCTGTTCAAGAACATACATAAGACACTCCTCCGTTTTTTGCGTTTTGCCCAAGCCCGCGAAGACATATCGTTTACTGCCCGGCCAAACCTTCATTCTCTCTCAAGGATAGAGAATCCTTCTCTTTATTACAATGCGCCGAATCACCGTTATGGTGGAGATTTTTGAGAAACCTGCGCGCTGCAAAAAAGAACCGCTTTCGAAAAAGCGGTTCTTTTTATTGCTAAAAATTATCCCTGAAACGCGACCCACTGGCCGTCCTTGATCGTCAGCGGATAATAGACGCGGGACACCGAGCCGTCGTCATTGAATCTGAGGTTGCCGCCCATCATTGTCACAAAGTCGTCCTGAGCAGCCAGGGAATCGCGCAGCGACGCGCGGGTCAGATTGTCGCCGCAATCTTCCGCCGCATTGGCGAGGATATGCAGAACATCGTACATACCGCCCCAGTTGCTCGGATTCTTACCGCCCGAGCGGGAGCGGTATTCCTCCGCAAACGCAAAGGCATCCGGATAATCCTCGCTGTAGGCATAAATGGTCCACCCGATCACGCCTTCCCCGTCTTCGCCGACAACGCCGAGGAACATATCGTTGACAAGCCCTCCGCTGCAAACACACTGCACGTTGTCCCAGCCCATCTGGCGGATCTGTTTCATAATGAGCGAGCCCTCGGCATATTGACAGCAGAGCGCGAGCACCTCCGGGTTGGCCTGGCGCAGCTTGGAAAGAACCGCATTAAAGTCCTGGTCGCCCACCATATAGGGCTCTGCCGCGACGATTTCTATACCGTTCTCGGCGCATGCCTTTTCATAGTTTTCTTTATATGAGGTTCCCCATTCATCATTTTGATAAATCAACGCGATCGTCTTCGCCGCAAGCTGACCCGCAATCACATTTTTCACGCCGTATGGAATGTCCTCAGAGGAACGGCCGACAAGAGAGAACTGATAATCGCCCATAGGCGGATAAGCGACGGCAGAAGCATTGGAGGCGATCTGAATCAGCCCGCCGTCTTCATAAACAGGGGCCGCCGCCATGCATCCGGAGCTGCTGTCGCCCGCGATCACCGCGAGAATGCTCTCGTCTTCGACAAATTTGCGGGCAACTTCGGTGGATTCCTTCGTATCACCCTTTACGTCCATAAAAACGAGCTCGACAGGGCGGCCGTTGATTCCGCCCGCTCCATTGATTTCATCCAGCGCAATCTCAAGAGAGATTTTGGCGACCTCACCGTTTTCTGCATTTGAGCCGGTGCCAAAATAGGAGACGCCGAATTTGATGGGCTCCACCGAGCCGTCCCCGTTGTTCTGCCCCGAATCGGGCTTTGAGCAGGCTGAGAAAAGGCTCATCGCCAAAACAGCAGCCAAAACCAGCGCGCACGCTTTCTTCATTTTACCTTTCTCCTTCTCAAAAGTTTGCGATGAAATGCAGACACTGCATTTATTCGCTGCATTCAGTATAAAGTTTCGCTCTTCGCCCGGACAAGCCGACATTTCTTCTCTTTTGTGTACAAAATTCAGTTTTTCGATCTTTTCAATCCGCTATTCATGCAGCAATGCCCGATATTCAGACGGGCTCATTCCAATCTGTTCCCTAAATAGCCTCGAAAAGTACCTCTGATCTTCAATACCGACTCGATTTGCAATTTCATAGGTCCTCAATCTCACATCTCCGAGCAGCTCCTGCGCTTTCATGATTCTCAGCCCATTCACATATTTGAGGAAGCCGATCCCCATCTCTTTTTTAAAACAGGAAGAGAGGTAATTTGCGCTAACGTTCATCCTTTCGGCCAGATATTGCAGAGAAAAGCCCGAATTACAATATTCGTTTTTAATCACATCCACGCACACCTTGACAAGCGGCGACACGCTTTCATATCCCTGCGGATTTGTAGAATCGCAAAATAAACCGATCAGCTCTTCACAATAACTCCGCATTTCTTCACGGGTTCTTCTCCTCGCAATATCGCAGAGCGGATCTCCCGCGCCCTCACTCCATATTCTGGCCGAGAATCCTCGCTGAACCAGCGTCCACCGCAATTTGAGCACAAATTCAAGGCAGCTTCTCTTTACAAGCGTTTCAGAATAGTTTCGCGTCTCAAAGGAATGCCAAAGCGCGGCGAACTTATCGATCGCCTCTGCTCTTTCTCCCTTTAGAATATTTCCGATCAGATCCCGCACAATATGCGCATGCACTTCACTGTCATCCTTATGCAGGCGTTCCAGCTCGTCCGAGGTGAGCGCCGGCATATCAATCCGGCGGCGCTGCGATAAAATGTCTTCGCGCAACTGCGTTAAAAGCTCTGTAAACTCCGCCAGATTAATCGGCTTAACCAGATAGTCATACACCTTTTTCGATCGTATTGCGCGCTGCGCATAGTCAAAATCATCATATCCTGTAACCAGAATAACGCTGATCTCCTGTCTCTCTTTCGCGATCATGTCGAGAATATCCAGCCCTGTCGCTTTTGGCATCTGAATATCCGTGATGAGTACGTCGATGGGCATACCGGCAATCATCTCCAAAGCCATCTGGCCATCCCACGCGCTCCCGGCCAGCTCATAGCCCAGCTCATCCCATGGCACATAATTGCAGATACCCTCGCGGATAATGTCCTCGTCGTCCGCCACCAACACCCTCAGCTTTTCCATTCCCCGTCCTCTTTCTCATTTTTGTCTGTCGGAATCCGAATCGAGGCGACGGTCCAACCGTCTTCTGATGAAAATACAATGGCATATCGCTCTCCATAATGCCGGATTAAGCGTGCGTTCACGTTGCGCAGTCCATATCCAGAGCTGTTTTCGCTTTCATCCTGTCCATACATGATCCGATACACTCTTTGCAGATCTATCGATCGTCCGTTATTCTTGACCTGAATCAAAATACAGTCCGGGCAACGTGTCGCTTCGATGACAAGCAGGCCGCGCCGCCCCCTCTCAAAGCCGTGAACGATTGCGTTTTCGACCAGCGACTGCAAGATCAGCTTGATTACCGTCGTGTCCAACAGCTCCGCATCGACCAGAAACTCGAAATCAAACTGATCCTTAAAGCGAAGCTGTTGGATCAGCATATAGCTTCTCACCTGATCCAGTTCATTTTTAAGCGAGATAAAGTCGTTGCCTTTATTGAGCGAGTGCCTCAGCATTGTCGCGAGAGAAGAAACCATCAACTGTATATCCTCCGCGTTATATTTCATCGCCATCCAGTTGATCGAATCGAGCGTATTATAGAGAAAATGGGGGTTAATCTGCGCCATCAATGCGCTCATCTGCGCTTTTTGCTCTTCGATTCGCGCGACATAGACCTCATTAATCAAGTCATTTTGGCGTTTTTGCATATCATTAAAGCTTTGATATAAAACAAGGACTTCGTCCTTCAGCCGGGAATCAATCGGCAGCGGCTCTAATTCTTGTGACGCATTGTGCGCGCGATGCATATGATCGGCAAGGCGCATGATCGGCAAAGTCATTGAACGCGTAATCAGTGTCGCCACCACAAAGGCGGCCGCCAGTGCGCCTGCCGCCAAAACAATCAACGCC
>CAZKRQ010000159.1:0-5270 GCA_964555125.1 uncultured Oscillospiraceae bacterium | reverse complement strand
ATGGGCGCCGTGAATCAGCTGTTTTTTCATCCCTGCGCGGCGGGGTATTCGCGCGCGCCAAAAATAGCGCTGCCGACCCGCACAAGCGTGCTTCCCTCCAGCACCGCTTCAAAATAATCGCCCGTCATCCCCATCGAAAGCACCTCGATTTTTGCGCCCGGCAGCTTTTCATCGCGAAGCCTCTCAAAAAGGCGGCGCGTTTGGGCAAAATAGCGCCGCGCCTCATCGCCCTCGCAGATGGGCGGCACGCACATGAGCCCCGCAAGCTCCAGATGCGCATAAGAGGAAAGACTCCTCGCCACCGGCAGGACCTGCGCCGCGGCGATGCCGCCCTTGCTCTCCTGCTCGCCGATATTGACCTCGAGCAGCACGCGCGCGGTCTTTCCGTGCTTTGCATACTGCCGGTCGATTTCCGCGGCGAGCCGCTCGCTGTCCACACTGTGGATCGTCCCGGTGAGCGCGGGCAGATATTTGACCTTGTTGGTCTGCAACCGGCCGATCATGTGGCAGGTCAGGCCGCGCCGCGTGAAAACCTCCGCTTTTTGCTGCATCTCCTGCACGCGGTTTTCGCCGAACAGGGTCGCGCCCGCGTCGGCGGCCGCCTCGATCGCCTCGGCCGGCTTGGTCTTTGACACCGCCATGAGCCGCACCTCGCTCTCCGGCCGCCCCGCCTGCCGGCAGGCCTGCGCGATTCTCTCCCGCACGGCCGCATAGTTATATCCGATCTGTTCCCTCTCCCTGTCTGTCATCTCGCGCACCTCGCACTGCTTTTTTACCATGATAGTACGCCGCGCAAAAAATCGCAAGCCGCCTTCAAAAGCCTTCGCCATATCCTCCGCTTTGCCGCGCAGCTGTGCGGCGTGCGCGCTTTTCCACGCCCGTCCTGCGGGCACGGCGGCGCGCAGGGGCAGGCTTCTTGACACCGCGGCTAAATCTTACTAAAATACTAGAAAATCCCGACCGCTCTATTCTGTAAAAAAGGAGGCTCCATCCGTGCAAGAAGTAAACGAGACCAAGCCCACGCCCCCAAAAAAGCCTTTGATCTTCTATTATCTGATCAGCCTGCTGATCGTTTTCCTCCTCAACGCGTTTCTCTTCCCGAGCCTGATGAACCGTCAGGTCGTCGAGGTGCCCTACAACGAGTTCCTCGACATGATCGAAGAGGGCTCGGTTACGCAGGTCGCTCTGTCGGAGCCCTCCGGGCAGCTTCTCTTCACGACCGGGTCGGAGCGGGATATGCAGTATTTTAAAACCGGCGTTTGGCCCGACGACGGGCAACGCCTGCTGCAACAGCTGCGCGCGCACAGCGAGATCGAATTCGCCGCCGAGATCCCGACGCAGGCCAGCCCCCTGACCACGCTGCTCGGCTGGCTCGGCCCCATCGTCCTCTTTATTCTGATCGGCGAGCTGTTCTCCCGCTGGCTGGTCAAGCGGATGGGCAACGGCCTGCCGGGCGGGCTCGGCAACGCGATGTCGTTCGGCAAATCCGGCGCGAAGATGTATGTCGAGGCGCAGACCGGCAAAACCTTCGACGATGTCGCCGGGCAGGATGAGGCGAAGGAATCCCTCGCCGAGATCGTCGATTTTCTGCACGAGCCCGCAAAATACGCCGACATCGGCGCGCGCTGCCCCAAGGGCGTGTTGCTGGTCGGCCCTCCCGGCACCGGCAAGACCCTGCTTGCGAAGGCGGTCGCAGGCGAGGCGAAGGTTCCCTTTTTCTCCATCTCCGGCTCTGAATTCGTCGAGATGTTTGTCGGCATGGGCGCGGCGAAGGTGCGCGACCTCTTCAAGCAGGCCAATGAAAAAGCGCCCTGCATCGTCTTTATCGACGAGATCGACACCATCGGCAAAAAGCGCGACGGCGGCATGGGCGGCAACGACGAGCGTGAGCAGACGCTGAACCAGCTCCTCGCCGAAATGGACGGCTTCGATTCGAGCAAGGGCGTCGTCCTTCTCGCGGCGACCAACCGCCCCGATTCGCTCGACGCCGCGCTGCTCCGCCCGGGCCGCTTCGACCGCCGCGTGCCGGTTGAGCTGCCCGATCTCCAGGGCCGCGAAGCCATCCTTCTCGTTCACGCGAAGGATGTGCGCATGGCCGACGGCATTGATTTTTCCGCGATCGCGCGGGCGACCTCGGGCGCCTCGGGCGCAGAGCTCGCCAACATTATCAACGAGGCGGCGCTGCGCGCCGTGCGCATGGGTCGCGCGCTCGTCGAGCAGGCCGACCTCGAGGAATCGGTCGAGACCGTCATCGCGGGGGCGCAGCGCAAAAACGCCGTCATCTCCGCAAAGGAAAAGAAGATCGTCTCCTATCACGAGATCGGCCACGCCCTTGTTGCGGCGCTTCAAACCGATTCCGCCCCGGTCACAAAAATCACCATCGTGCCCCGCACCTCGGGCGCGCTGGGCTACACCATGCAGGTGGAGGAGGGCGAGCGCAACCTCATGAGCCTCGCCGAGGTTCGCAACAAAATCGCGACCCTTACAGGCGGCCGCGCCGCCGAGGAGCTCATCTTCGGCATGGATCAGATCACCACCGGCGCCTCCAACGACATCGAGCAGGCGACAAAGCTCGCGCGCGCGATGGTCGCCCGCTATGGCATGAGCGACGAATTCGACATGGTCGCGCTGGAGACGCTGCAAAATCAATATCTCGGCGGAGATACCTCTCTGGCCTGTTCGGCGGAAACGGCGGCGAAGGTCGACCAAAAGGTCATCGAGACGGTCAAGGCCGCGCACAAAAAAGCTCTGGAGCTTCTCAGGCAGAACGAGAGCAAGCTGCATGAGCTCGCCGAGTATCTTCTCGAGCGCGAAAGCATCACCGGCGATGAGTTCATGGAGGTCCTGCGCCGTTAAGCTCTCCTCTCTCCCCTGTTTACAAGGCGGCATCCGGCAGGCATCATTCGAGGCTTTGCCCTCCTTTACCGCTTTGCGCCCGTCTCCCCATATCCGCCGGCATTCCCCAAAAGGGGCCCCGTGGAAACGAATTCCTTTTCCGCCCTTGCCAAACGCATTTATCAATCCATGCCCGGCAGGCCCTCCCGCTTTGCCTGCCTGCGGTTTTTGCCGTTTTAAAAGCATACCCCGTTCAACTGCGGGGCTTTCCGCCATAGCGCCAACGAAAAGAACCCGCCCTCGAGATCACCCGAGGCGCGGGCTCTTTTCAACAAGAGAGAACAAAATGTTCGTTGCCGGTATGGTTTTTTCGCGCTTTCTCAGCGCTGTACGCGGCCCGAGGCGTTGCCCTGCGCGAGAGCCTCCACCTCGGCGACGCTCATCATATTAAAATCGTGCTCGACCGAATGTTTGAGGCAGGAGGCGGCGACGGCAAAATTGATTGCCTCCTGATCGTTTTTTCCGCTGAGCAGGGCATAGATCAGCCCGCCGCCAAAGCTGTCGCCGCCGCCGACGCGGTCGACGATGTGCACGCGATAGGTCGGCGAAAACGCCGCCGCGCCGTCCGAATAGAGCATCCCCGCCCAGTCGTTGTCGGTCGCGGAGATGCTGCCGCGCAGCGTGAACGCCACCTTTTTAAAACCAAAGCGGTCGCAGAGCTGTTTCGCGACCGAGACATAGCCCTCGTGATCCAGCTTGCCCGCGTTGATGTCGGTGTTCGCCGCCTCGATGCCGAAGACATCCTTGGCGTCCTCCTCGTTGGCGATGCAGACGTCGACATACGGCATCAGCTCCGCCATGACCTTGCCCGCCTGCTCGCTCGTCCAGAGCTTTTTGCGGAAGTTGAGATCGCAGCTGACCGTCAGACCGAGCTTTTTCGCCGCCTTGCAGGCGTCCATGCAGATCGCGGGCAGCTCCCCGCCCAGCGCCGGGGTGATCCCGGTCCAGTGGAACCAGTCCGCCCCCTTGAAAATGCGCTCCCAATCGAATTCCTCCCGTCTGGCGAGCGCAATCGCAGAATCCGCGCGGTCATAAATCACCTTGGAGGCGCGCTGCGACGCGCCTTTTTCGCAGAAGAAGACGCCGAGCCGGCTGCCGCCGCGCACCATTTCGGAGGTATCCACGCCGTATTGCCGCAGCGAATTCACGGCGCACTGGCCGACCTCATGGGCCGGCACCTTGGTGACAAAGGCCGCCTCGAGGCCATAATTCGCCAGCGATACCGCGACATTGGCCTCGCCGCCCGCGAAGGTCATTTCAAGGCGCGGGGCCTGCACCAGGCGCAGATACCCCTCCGGGTTCAGCCGCATCATGATCTCTCCGAAGGTGATGACTCTCTTCATTTCTTCGTTCCCCTTTTATAATTCAGCTTGACTTTTTTCTTATATTATTTCATAATATGAAATAAATATTTGCATTATGGAATTTACACTTCTTTTATACCCCAATTCGCGCAATTTGTCAAGCAGCAAAGAGGAAATCTTATGGCGAATGCTACCCCTGTTCAGTCCATCGACCGCGTTCTGGACCTTGTCGAAATCCTATCCGCCGCGCCGGGCGGGCTGAGCCTTTCGGAGCTCGCGGCGCGCAGCGGCCTGCACGCGAGCACGGCGCACCGGCTGGTCGGCGCGCTCGCCGCGCGCGGTTACGCCCGCAAAGACGCGGCGAGCGGCCGTTACCGGCTCACCCTGCGGCTTTTTGAAATCGGCAGCCGGGTCGCAAATGAGGCCGGGCTTCTCACCCTGAGCCGCCCTTTTCTCGAGTCGCTGCGCGCGCGCACCGACGAGACCGTCCACCTCGTCGCGCGGGAAAACGGCGAAACCGTCTATTTATATAAAGAGGGCTCCGGCGGGGAGGTGCGCATGGGCTCCAGCGTCGGCTCGCGGTATCCCATGTACTGCACCGGCGTCGGCAAAAGCATCCTCGCCCGCCTGCCCGACGACGAGGTCGCGCGCATCTGGAGCGCTTCGCCCGTCACACGCTTCACCGGCGCCACCATCGTCACGCTCGACGCGCTGCGCGCCGAGCTCGCGCGCATTCGCGGCTGCGGCTACGCCGTCGACCGCGAAGAGCACGAGCAGGGCGTCTGCTGCGTCGCGGCGGCCGTGCTCAATTTTGAATGTCAGCCGGTGGCCGCGGTCAGCGTGTCGATCCCCAGCTTTCGATTTTCCTCTGAAACCGAGCGCTCGTTCGCGCCGCTCGTCGTGGAGGCCGCCGCCTCGATCTCGCGGCTGCTCGGTCTGCCGGAGGGCCGCGCAAACTAAAGACAGCGACGGGGCCGCGCCGCGCGGATGGCGCCGAAAATCCCCCCACCGGTCGTGAGTCATGACCCCCGGCGCAGCCGGGGGCTTGGGTTAGCCCTATAAGGGCTTCCT
>CAZKRQ010000158.1:0-5272 GCA_964555125.1 uncultured Oscillospiraceae bacterium | reverse complement strand
GAAGAGGAGGAGCAAGGGAGCAGGTGACGTTTTCCCGAACAGGGGAAACGGAGCCGAGCGGACTTTGCGACGACGGGCCCCGCGACCTTGCCCTTGACCTTTATCCCGAAAAGTCCGCCCCTGACTTTTCGGGAAGAGGAGGAGCAAGGGAGCGCGCGAAGTTTTCCCGAACAGGGGAAACGGAGCCACGCGGACTTTGCGACGACGAAGCCGCAGAGCGGACGAGAATGCGCTGCTTGCCTGCGCGTTTGAGGCAGCGGTGCGCGCGACGACGAGACGACGAGACGACGAGAGGAGCGAAACCGTTGGAGAGTTTTTTCTGGGATTACCGGCTGGACACGGCGTTTCCTTACGCCCAGCTCGACTATCGGGTGACCGACCGGGAATGCGACGGCGTTCCGCGCCTGCATTGGCACAACTACTACGAGCTCGGCCTGTGCATTCGCGACGGCGGCCGCTTCTTTTTTGAATCCAAAAGCTACCCTTACCGCGCGGGTGATATTTTTGTGCTCAACAATCTGGAGCGGCACGGCGCGGCGGCTTGGCGCGACGCGGACACGCATTTTCGCTTTTTTCTGTTCCTGCCCGGCCTGATCCTCGACGGCGCGGGAGAGAGCGACGCCGAGCTGCTTCTCCCCTTTCGCCGCAACGACGCGGCGTTTTGCAACCATATCCCCGGCGAAAGCGCGGGCGGCCGCGCGCTGCGCCCCCTGCTCGACGCGCTCTGGTCGGAGGGCGCAGATCACCGGCCCGGCCGCGCGCGCCTGATCCGGGCGCGTCTGCGGCTCGCGCTCGCCGAGCTTTGCAGCCTGTACGGCTTTGAGGACGGCGGCAGCGAGGCGCTGACCGATTTTCTGCGCCTGCGCCCCGCGCTCGCGTACATCGACGCGCATTTCACCCGAAAACTTCCGCAGCGCGAAGCTGCGGGGCTCTGCTATCTGAGCGAGTCCCGCTTTCGCCGCGTTTTTCGGCAGGAAATGCATATGAGCTTCCAGGAATATGTCTCCAAGCTGCGTTATCTCGAGGCGCGGCGATTGATCGCCACAACCGATCTCAATATCGCCGCCGCCGCGCGCGAGGCCGGCTTTGCGAACCCCTACTATTTCTATAAAATGTTTGAGGAGGCCGAGGGCATGACCCCGCGCGCCTATCGCGCGCAGCTGCGCGCGCATCCCGGACCGGCCGATTAAACCAGCTTCGACAGCAGATCCGCGAGCCATTGCGGCGTATCGGCATAGCGCGCGAGGATCGCCGCGCGAACAGCGTCGGGGCTGACGCCGGTTCCCCGCAGGAATTCGATTTCACCGACGGTCTTCAGCCCGATGGCGACCGGCCCCACGGCAAAACCACCCGCCGCGACCCGCGCGCCGACGGCGAGACCGCCTGCGGCGTAGAGCCCTACGGCGCAGCCGCCGAGCGCGAGCAGGCCGACGGCGAGCCCGCCGGCCGCCAGGCTGCCGACCGCGATGCCGCCCGCCGACAACAACAGCCCGACCGAAACGCCCCCCAGCGAGAGCAATCCCAGGCCGGCCCCGCCGGCCGCGACAAGGCCCAACGCGCTGCCGCCCACGGCAACCAACCCGCGCGCGTCGTTGCCGACCGCGACGATGCCCCGCGCCCGATACCACCGGCCCAGACCGATATTGACATGCACGAGGGGGATGCCGGCGATCGTTCGGGAGCTGCGATACTCATAGCGCCACCGCTGTGGCGCTTTTTCTGTTTGCTCCTCGCAGGGAACAGCCGGCGCCGGGGCTTCGG
Organism: uncultured Oscillospiraceae bacterium; assembly: GCA_964555125.1. Classification (GTDB taxonomy): domain Bacteria; phylum Bacillota; class Clostridia; order Oscillospirales; family Ruminococcaceae; genus CAZKRQ01. The sequence goes on along the minus strand of CAZKRQ010000158.1, from coordinate 3,511 downwards.
ACGCCGGGCCGCCGTAGCCCACCAGCGCGTCGATCGAGACGCCGAAAAAACCGGCCAGCTGGATGAGCTTGTCGAGCTCGGGTGTCGTCGCGCCCAGCTCCCATTTTGAAACCGTCTGCCTCGTGACGCCGACTGCCTCGCCGAGCTGCTCCTGCGACAGGCCGCGGCGTCGCCGGTATTCGATGAGCCGCTCGCTGAATTGTTCGTTGCATTTCATGATTGGTTTTTCCGCCTTTCCGCTCTCAAGCATAACAGGGGGCGCGGGCTTTGACAAGCGCACGCAGCGGGAAATTTGTCAACCAAACCGAACATTTGCGGGTAAAACCCTGTGGACAAGCTCTGAAATAGCCGGATTTGATATAAATTAGACCTCTTTTGACATTTCGCGCCTCCCCGTTTTAGATATACAATAAAACCAGAAACTGCAAAAGCAGGTTGAAAATTTTGTTAAATCAGTCAAAAAAAGGAGCCGCAGACATGAGGGCACATTACGAGCATCTGTTCACCCCGATCCAGATCGGCAATATGACGGTACCCAACCGCATTTGCCATGTCCCGACCGACGTCAGCTCTTCCAACGCGGACGGCTCGGTCAGCGAGCGCGACATCCACCACCACAGCGAGATCGCCAAGGGCGGCGCGGGCCTGATTATTGTCGGCGCAACGACGCCCGACGCGAAAACCGGCCGGCCGACCGTGACCGGCCTCGTCGCGGACGACGACAATTTTATCCCCGGGCTCGCGCGGCTCGCGGAGAGTATGCACAAATACGGCGCGAAATGCGTTGTCCAGCTCCAGCACCCGGGCCGCCAGTGCGCCATCCCGCGCTATAACACCATGTCCGCGACCGACATGGTCGTCAAGCTGCCCTGGAGCGCCGGGCACGAGATCGTCTATGAAAACGCCGAGGAAAAGGGCAAGCCCGTGCGCGCGATCTCGACCGAGGAGGTCGTGGAGATGGTCGATAAATTCTCCGAGGCGGCGTGGCGGGTCAAGCAGGCGGGCTTCGACGGGGTCGAGCTGCACGCGGCGCACGGCTATCTGATCTCCCAGTTCATGTCTCCGCTGCTCAACAAGCGCAACGACCGCTGGGGCGGCAGCTTTGAGAATCGGATGCGGTTCCCGCTCGCGATCATCGACTCGATTCAGAAAAAATGCGGCAGGGATTTCCCCATTCTCGTCCGCTATTCGGTCGACGAATGGGTCGAGGGCGGCCGCGAGCTCGAGGAGAGCGTCAGAATGGCGGTCGAATTTGAGCGCGCGGGGGTCGCAGCGCTGGATCTCAGCCAGTGTGTGCAGGAGAGCCCCGGCGCGGGCTTCGACCCGATGTACTATCCCGAGGGCTGGACCATCTACGCCTCGCAGGCGGTCAAAAAGGCCGTCTCGATCCCGGTCATCAACTCCCACACCTTCCGCAACCCCGACTATTGCGATCAGGCCGTCGCGAACGGCGACACCGATATGATCGGCCTCGCGCGCCAGCTGCTCTGCGACCCCTACTGGCCGCTCAAGGCCTATATGGGCAAGCCCGAGCAGATTCGCCGCTGCATTTCCTGCCTGACCGGCTGCTGGCAGGAGAGCATGATGGCGAAAAAGGAGATCGGCTGCGCGATCAACCCCGCCTGCGGACATATGGAATTCGACAATTTGCAGCCCGCCGAGACGCCGCTCAAGGTCGGCATCGTCGGCGGCGGCCCCGCCGGCATGGAGGCAGCGCGCATCGCGACGGTGCGCGGGCACAGGGTCACCCTCTTTGAGAAGACCGGCGAGCTGGGCGGCGCGATCCTCGGCTGCTGCATGGCGCCGGGCAAGGAAAAGATGAAGTGGTATGCGGACTGGATCCGCATCCAGGTCAAACAGCTGGGGGTCGACGTGCGGCTGCGCACCGAGCCCACGGTCGAGGAGCTCAAGGCGTTCGACGTCGTGCTCAACGCGACGGGCGCGTCGAGCTATGCGCCCGACTGCATCGGGGCCGATCGCGTCGTGCCCTTTGAGGAGGCGATCGCCTGCCCGAGGGTCAACTGCCCCTATCATCCGCAGGACCGCACCATGCGCAAGCTGGGCGAAAAGGTGCTTGTCTGGGGCGACCACTACGCCGCCGCCGACACCGCCGCCGCGCTCGCGGGCATCGGCAAGGAGGTCACCGTCGTGACCGAGAAAAAGGAGTTCGGCGCGAGCGTCGAGGTCATTCACATGTATGTGCTGCGCAAGCGCTTCGCGCAGACCGACGCCGAGGCGCTCGAGAGCAAGCCGTTCAAGTTCCCGGTCAAGGTGATCGAGAACAGCACGGTTTACAGCGTGGAGGAGGGCAAGGTCGTGCTGATCGACAAAAACTTCAACAAGACCGAGCTCGCCGTCGACGATGTCGTCACCTGCCACACCCGCTCGAACACCGCGCTGTTCGACGCGCTGCGCGCTGCGGGCGTGCCCGTGGTCAACGCGGGCGACAGCAAGGCCCCGCGCAATCTGCACGCCGCCGTCTGGGAGGGCGCGAATTTCGGCCTCAAGCTCGAGGAGAGCGTGCTCATGAACCCCAACCACAGCGTGATCGACGACCTGCCCGCCGACGTGCGCGGTCAGCTCGTTCACTGAGCAGAAAAAAAAGAGGGAGGACGCTTAGGCGCCCTCCCTTTTTATATCTCTCAACCGATCAAGGGCAGCGAAAGCGCTTTCGCAACAGCCGGTTCAGCGCATACAGCAGGCCGCTGATTAAAACCGTTCCGACCAGAATGCCCAGCACGAAAAGCAACATGTAGCCTACGCCGTTTTTCTCATAATCCAGAAAAAAATAAATATGATTTCCCGTTATCTTTCCGTACAGGAGCGAAAAGAGCAGATAAGCCGCCGGCATCCCCAGCGTCGTCAACACAAACTCTTTTTTCACCGCCGTCAGGTCGGAAAACAGAAGGTAATACAGCAAAAAAAGCAGGGGATTCACGACATGCAGCACAAACATGCTCCCCGTCATGTTGAAGTTGCCGCTGAACACGACCGTCACGCCGAATACCATTAATAAAAGCACGGCGAAATCCAGAAAACAATATTGCGGCACGTTTCGACCCCTGCACAGCAGGATTCCGGTCAAAATCAAAAAAACTCCTGTCAGGGCGTTGCTCAAAAAGGTCAGCTCGTAGACAAAGGCGTACTTCCCGCGATAGGCGTAAAGTGCCGTGAAAAACAAAAACACACCCAATAAAAGGGTAACGGTTTTCTTTAACAGATCGTTTGATCTCAACTGAGTCTCTCCCTTGCCAGCCGTCTCTTTTTTTCCATAGAGGAAACGCGGCCCCGGCCGGTAAAGACAGGCGGTGCGAGCAGTTCTGCGCACCGCCTGTCCTTGGTCTTCCTGCTTTTTCTCCGCGCCCGCGGCGGCGGATGAATCAGCGCGGATTTTTGATCTGCGCCTGCGCGGCCGCGAGCCGGGCGATGGGCACCCGGAACGGCGAGCAGGACACATAATTCAGGCCGAGATTGTGGCAGAACTCGACCGACGAGGGGTCGCCGCCGTGCT
>CAZKRQ010000157.1:3639-5367 GCA_964555125.1 uncultured Oscillospiraceae bacterium | reverse complement strand
TGCAAACAAATGTAGAACGGACGGGCTATATATGAAAAAGAGAATCAAGCTGTCGGAATCCGAGTGGGCCGTGATGCAGAAATTGTGGGACAACCCGCCCCGCACAATGATGCAGCTGACGCACGACCTGCAGGAGGAGAAGAACTGGGCGAAGACGACGGTGATGACCCTGCTCAACCGCATGGAGAGCAAGGGCGCGGTGCGCTGGCAGGACGGAGGCCGCGCGCGGCTTTATTATCCCGCGGTCGAGCGGGAGGATCTGTCGGCGCAGGAGGCGCGCGGGTTTATCGACCGCGTGTATCGCGGCAGCGTGGGCAGTATGGTCAACAGCCTGATCGAGGATCACTCCCTCACCAAGAGCGATATTGACGAGCTGTACGACATCCTGCGGCGCGCGGAGGAAAAGGAATAGGGGAAAACGCAGTCGAGCCGGCTTTGTTGATGCAGATTTATGAGGTGCAACATGTGGGAAGCAATCTTGACTTCATCTGTCCTGATTCTGGCAATCCTGGCGGTGAGAGCTCTCTTCGGCAGACGCGTGCCGCGCCGGTTGCTCTATTCGCTCTGGCTTCTTGTGGCCGTGCGCCTGCTGGTCCCGGTCAGCCTGATCCGGAGCGAGGCCAGTTTTATGAATTCGGTGAATACGACGGTGAACGAGCTTTCGGCGGCAATTTCAGAGTATGAAGAAACGGTGTCCGGCGGGGTGGCCGGGGTCGAACAGACGCCGGCAGTGATCGGCGGCCCGATTCATGGCGTAGAGGCAGACGGCGAAGCGCCCGGCGTGCCGGAACAGACGGCGCGCCCCACTGCGCCGAAAGAGGAGAAAGCGGCGCCGTTCTGGCTCTGCGCGCTGCGCGTTTTGCAGTCGAAGGACAGACTTCTTCTCAAAATCGTCTGGGGCGTGGGCGCTTTGGCTGTGAGCGGCTGGTTTGTGTTTGCGAATGTCCGATTTGTCAGGAGACTGCACAAAAAGGCGGTCAGGCTGGATGTGGTGCGGTGCAAGCTGCCGCTCTACTGGTGCGAGGATATTCCCTCTCCCTGTCTGGTCGGCCTGTTTCGCCCGGCAATCTATATCACGAGATTTTCCGCAGATGAAAAGGAAAAGCTCAACGACGTCGTGACGCATGAGCTGTGTCACTACGCGCACGGCGACCATATCTGGGCGCTCGTGCGGTGCGCCTGTGTCGCGCTGTACTGGTTCAATCCGCTGGTCTGGGTCGCGGCGAGGGCCTCGAAGGCCGACTGTGAGCTGGCGTGCGACGAGGCGGTGATCCACAGGCTGGGCGAGGCGCACCGGCTGAGCTACGGCCGCACCCTCGTGCGCATGATCGGCGAGCGTGTCGGCTATCGCGAGCGGGGGCTGGTGGCCACGACGATGACCTCCGGCAAAAAGGGGGTCAAGGGGCGCATTCAACAAATCGCGAGCGCGCCGCGCCGCAGCGTCGTCTGCATCGCGTTGCTGGCCGTTCTGGTCGGGGCGGGTGGCATTTGCCTCTTTTCGGGCGCGACGGTTCCGTTCGAGCCGCAGATAACACCCCCGGAGACGGCGCCTGTTGACCCGTTGACCGGGCTGGAGGGCATCGCGGAAAACCGCGCCGGCATGAAGCCCTTCGCCTTCATGATCAACAATATCTATGACAGCTGGCCGCAGCGGGGCATCAGCTCGGCGCAGATCATTGTAGAGATCCCGGTGGAGGGAGGGCTGACACGGATGGTGGCGCTCTATTC
>CAZKRQ010000157.1:0-3629 GCA_964555125.1 uncultured Oscillospiraceae bacterium | reverse complement strand
TATTCCGATCTGGACGGAATCAACCAGATCGGCTCGATCCGCAGCGCGCGGGTGCCCTTTATCGAGGCGATCGCGCATGTGGACCCGGTTGTCTGCGAGTACGGTCAGAGCGCCGGTACGCTGCAAACGGCGGCGGCGCTGGGGCTCGACGTCATCGACGGCGGGCAGAGCAGTCCGGGCGAGAACTGGGAGGCGGGAGAAAAGTGCATTTCGGTCGACGCCGGCCGGCTGCAAACCTATGCGCCGGAGCATTGCAAGTTCTTTCTGCCCGCCGGCATCGCCGGAACGCCCAAAGGCGTGGATCGGCCCGCCGCAGACCCGCAGACGACCTTCTTCCGCTTCGGCGACACGAGCGAAAATGCGTGGGACGGGCTCGCGATTACCGTTGACTTTCTCTTCACTGCGCAAAGCGGCGAATCCAACCCCGTTTCGACCGACGGCTGCTTTCGCTATGACAGCGGCAGCGACCAATATCGCAAATTCCAGTTTGGTCACGCGCAGCTGGACGACGCGACCAACGGCGCGCAGCTCGCGTTTGACAATGTGTTTGTGCTCTACGCGCGTCTGATCTCGGTCGAGGCTGTGGAGGACGCGCAGACGGGTGAGACGGCATTTGTCGAGGGCAACGGCCATTTGCAGCTCATCGACTTTACACACGGCGGCGCCGGCTATTACCTGCGCGGCGGCCAGATACAGCGGATCACCTGGAGCAAGCCCGGCGCAAAACAGGGCTTTGTGTTTCTGGACGAGAACGGGCAGGAGATCCGCGTCGGGACGGGCACGAGCTATATCGCCATCGCGGACGAAAAGACGATCGACGCTTTTGACGCCCGCTGAAGAGCAGCGCCCGATCGAGAGACAAAAGGAGGGAAGAGCGGAATGAAACGGATGACCGCGCTCATGGCGGCGCTGATTCTGCTGTTGAGCGGATGCGCCGCGAAGCCCCAGGAGGGCCTGCCCGTGTTGGATGCGGTCCCCAGAGAGGAGGCGCCCGCCGCAGCGACCCCCGAGACCGGGCCGGAGCCCCCGAAGACAGCGCCAATCAGCGCAAATGAGGCGATCGAGAGCGGTCAGGCGCCGGACCCGGAAAAGGATCTTCCCTATGAAATGGAGGAGTTCGAGGCGCCGCCGACCTATCTAGAGACCGCGCCGCCCGACGATCTCGAGCCGCTGCCTGTGCTGCCGCCAGAGTTGCAGACAGGCGGGGAGGAAACACCTGGGCAGCAGGAGCCACAGCCGCCCTCTCAGGAGGAGTCGCTCCCCGAAGGCGGCGAGGAGACACAGCCCGGGCAGCCGCCGGAGGAAGCGCCGCCGGAGCCGCCACAGGAAACGCCGCCGGAGCCAGAACCCGAGATCGATCTTCGCTTTGCGCTCAGCCAAAACGTGGGCTATGACGCGGTTTATCAGCACCTCTATGCGCTCACGAAGCAGATCGGGTCGCGGCGCGTCGGCACAAGCGGAAACGCGGCGGCGCGGCAATATCTGCTCGACCGGCTCGCGGAATGGGGCTTTTCCGAGACGGACGGAACTCTTTGGAAGCAGGGGTTTTATTCGACCGGCGACCTCTACACCGAGAATATCATCGCGTCAATTCCGGGCAATGGGGCATCCCCGGCGATTCTTGTGATGTCGGCGCATTTTGACTCTGTGCGCGATACAGAGGGGGCGGTCGACAACGCCTCGGGGGTGGCGGCGCTGCTTGAGGCGGCGAGGGCCATCAAGCAGTCGGGGCTGCAATATAACTTTGAGATTCGCTTCTGCTTCTTTTCCGCAGAGGAGGACGGCTACAAGGGCGCAATCGAATACATAAGGCGGCAGAGCGCGGCGGAGCTCTCGAATCATATCGTGTTCAATGTCGATATGGCGGGCTATGCCAACGACGGACGGCCCCATGCGCTGGTCGTCAGCACCAAGGGCGACCCCTCCACCAGCGATTGGCGCAGCGCCGAGCCCAACGTTATCAGCGGCGCGATTGTCAAGGCCTATTATTCGATGCAGATGAACTACGCGCGCTATTATTCCCCCACGAACGCGGGCAAGCACGATATTGTGCCGTTTTATGCGCGCGGCATTCCCTGCGCAACCCTGTCGCTGCGCGAGATTGATTTTCGGCGCGCTTTCGGCAACGATCTCGGCATCGCCGCGCCCTGGCTGATCCATACATGGAGCGACACGCTTGAGATGCTCAATGTGGATTCGGTGGTTGAGATATGCCGGTTAATGGTGTTATCCACGGCCTATATCCACGAGGCATACGGCTGAATATCGCGCCCGGCGCAGAGCAGTGAAATATACAGCGCGGAAAAATCCCGCGCAGGCAGGAGTTTGCAAATGAACAAAGTGGTATTGATCCCGGATTCTTTTAAAGGGACGATGAGCTCAATCGAGATCTGCGCGGTGATGGAGGAACAGATCCGCGCGTATTACCCGCGGGCCGAGGTGGTGAAAATCCCTGTCGCGGATGGCGGAGAGGGGAGCGTCGACGCTTTTTTGGCCGCCATGGGCGGGCAGAGGGTCGCCGTGGAGGCGACGGGTCCGCTGGGCGAGCCGGTGCCGTCGTTTTATGGGAGAATGGGCGATACAGCCGTGATCGAGATGGCGGCAGCGGCGGGCCTGCCGCTGGTCGGCGAGCGCCGCGATATTCTCCGCGCGACAACCTATGGCGTGGGGGAGCTGATGCTGCACGCCGCGCAGAACGGCGCGAAAAAGCTGATAGTGGGCTTGGGCGGCAGCGCGACGAACGACGGCGGCTGCGGCGCGGCGGCCGCCTGCGGCATTCGCTTTCTGGATAACGGTGGGCGCAGCTTTGTGCCGTCCGGCGGCTCACTGCACCGTGTCGCGGGGATCGACCCCACGGGCTTGAACCCGGCACTGCGCGGGGTCGAGATCATCGCGATGTGCGACATCGACAATCCGCTGTGCGGGCCCTTCGGCGCTTCCGCGGTCTTTGGCCCGCAGAAGGGGGCGAGCGAGGAGGACGTGAAGACGCTGGACGACGGGCTTGCGCACCTTGCGGGCGTAGTGGCGCAGCAGCTCGGCAGAGAGGTCGCCGCATTGCCGGGCGCGGGCGCGGCGGGCGGCATGGGCGCGGGCATGGTCGCGTTTTTTGGCGCGACGCTGCGGGCGGGGATCGAGACCGTGCTCGAAACGGTGGGCTTTTCCGGCCGGCTGCAAAACGCCGATCTGGTGTTTACCGGGGAGGGAAAACTGGACGGGCAGAGCCTGCGGGGCAAGGTCGTTGTGGGGGTCGCGCGGGCGGCGCAGCGCGCAGGCGTGCCGGTCATTGCGGTCGTCGGTGACATCGGGGACGAAATTGAGCCGGTGTATCAGCTGGGGGTCAGCGCCGTGTTCAGCACGAACCGGGTCGCGGTCCCGTTCCGCGAGGCAAAGCAGCGGGCACGAAGCGACCTGGCCCTGACGATGGATACCATCATGCGTTGCAGCCGGCTGTGGTCCTGACGGGGGAAAACCGGCCGCCGGACAGGAACATGAATTAGGCGCCGCCGCACACACGCAGTGAAGGGCGCAAAGGCGTTTTATACTGAGACTCGGTGCGGCAGGGCTTTCGCTAAAGCTCAAAGCAAACCCCGGCGGGCGTTCCGTTTTCTTGTGAAACCGTCGCCTAAGCC
>CAZKRQ010000156.1:3305-5393 GCA_964555125.1 uncultured Oscillospiraceae bacterium | reverse complement strand
CTCAATTTCTCTTCTCCCGTCGACTTCCTTGTCCAATATGTTTGACAACCCTACAGTAATCAGAGATATTTCTTGATGCCGTCGGTCAAATTATCCAGATCGGTCGAGACGGTGAAAACAACCTTGAGATTCTCGTTGGCGAGATCCTCTATGCGGTCGAGCAGCGCGGCAAAGCCATCGACATCATGGCCGCCGATCTTGAGTATGCCGTCGACATAGACCTCCTGAATGTCATAATGGCCCGCCAGCACGCCCATGAAGAACCCGAAGAACGCGTCGTATCCCTTGATTGTGTAGTCGTCCACATCGATGATGCGGACCGATGATTTGATATTGTAGGTCGACTTCATACCCTTCTCGATGCAGACGATGCTGCCCGAAGCGGTCTGCACCGCCTCGTTGATCATATCGATCATCATCTTGGTCTTTCCGGAACCCTTGTCTCCGACGATCAGCTTTATCATTGGCGTTTATCCTCCGAAAAAATAAATTATTTGATTTTTTTCACAAGCGCTTCCCGCTCGGATTCATAGCCGGGCTTGCCGAGCAGCGCGAACATGTTCCTTTTATAGCTCTCCACGCCGGGCTGATTAAAGGGGTTGACCCCGAGCATATAGCCCGAAACCGCGCACGCGCGCTCAAAGAAATAGATCAGCTCCCCTACATTATACTCGTTTCTCTGGTCAACTTCAATCACCATACACGGAACGCCCCCCTCGATATGCGCGAGGATGGTGCCGCTCTGGGCGTTTTTGTTGACATACGACATCGCTTTGCCCGCGACAAAATTGAGCCCGTCGAGGTTTTCGGCGTCCTCCTCGATCACGAGATCGTTTTTCGCGCTCTGGAATTCGACAAAGGTCTCGAACAGGATGCGCGCGCCGTCCTGAATAAATTGCCCCATCGAGTGCAGATCGGTCGAGAAGATGACCGAGGTCGGCATAATGCCCTTGTGATCCTTGCCCTCGCTCTCGCCGTAGAGCTGCTTCCACCATTCGGCGAACATCGTGAACGCGGGCTCAAAGCAGGAGAGCGTCTCGACCGCCTTTCCCTTTCGATAGAGCGCGTTGCGGGCCGCCGCATAGGCGTTGCAGGGCGTAGAGGGGTCGTCGTTGGCATACGAATGCTGCGCGTCGCGCGCGCCCCGCATGAGCGCGTCGATGTCGAAGCCCGCCGCCGCGATGGGCAGCAGGCCGACCGCCGTCAGCACCGAGAAGCGGCCGCCGACGTCGTCGGGGATCACAAAGCTCTCATAGCCCTCGCGGTCCGCGAGCTGCTTGCAGGTGCCGCGCGCCTTGTCGGTCGTGGCGTAGATGCGCTTTGCCGCCTCCGCCTTGCCGTAGCGGTCCTCCATATATTTTTTGAGGACGCGAAACGCGATGGCGGGCTCGGTCGTCGTGCCCGATTTGGAGACGACGTTGAGGCTCACCCGCTTGCCGTCGAGCTGGCGCAGCACGGCGTTGAGCGCGTCGCCGCTGATGCTGTTGCCCGCGAAGAGCACCTTGAGCGGGCTGAACTCGTTGAAATACTGCCCGCCCAGCAGCTCGATCACCGCGCGCGCGCCGAGATAAGAGCCGCCGATGCCGATGACGACCAGCACGTCGGAGGTCTCGCGAATGCGCTTCGCGGCCGTCTTGATGCGGTCGAACTCCTCTTTGTCATAGTTTGTGGGCAGATCGCGCCAGCCGATAAAATCGTTGCCCGCGCCGCTGCCGTTCGCGAGCTGCGCACAGGCCCTCTGCAAATCGCCCCTCATCCCATCGAGTTCCTCTTTTGTCACAAAGCCCTCAAGATAAGCTGTGTTGAGTTTCACAGACATTGTTTTTTCTCCTTCTTTTCTGGTAAATAGAACTCTGCTTTACGCAGTCTCAAACCGAGTCAGCGACGGCGCCGCGATGGAATAGCTGTCGATGACCGCCCGCGCCTCCTCTTCCGAAACCTTTTCGCCGCTCGAGTCGGTCGCGGACGCGGAAACAACCCAAGGATTTTCCTGGTCGCTCTGCGCGTCAAAAGCAATGAACTTCTCCGACTTGAGCTGCGCCCCGTCCAGGGTATAAAATGCGGTAAAAGAAAAGGCCGCTCCGTTGG
>CAZKRQ010000156.1:1896-3295 GCA_964555125.1 uncultured Oscillospiraceae bacterium | reverse complement strand
TCCCGTCGTTGCGGATAATCCCACCCTCGCACAGCCGGTACGCATTGCGCTCTGCGCCTGAAAGGACCAGAACCGGCGCGCCGTTCACAAGCGTATAAAGATCGTAAATCACAACCTCGTTGGCGATAACCAGCTCATCCACGCCATCGCCGTTCAAGTCGGCAACCGCATACCCCAGGCCCTGTCGGGTCTCGTCAAGGCCGCACAGATAGCTCAGCCCGGCGTCCAGATACTGCTCCGGCGTCCATCCGTCCCGCAGCGCGTCCTCATAAAGACGGATCGTCGCCGCATAGGGCGATTCCTCTCCCTGTGCGGACGGCGTCTCTGTTTCCCCCTCTTTCTGCAAGACATCGTCCGGCCTCTCGGGGTCGGGCAGATCAGGCGTCTGTGTATTTTCCTGCGTCAGCGCATTCTCCTGTGTCTTCTGCTCCGGCGGCTCCTTCTCGGAAGCGGGCGCGCAAGCCGCCAAAGCAAGCGTTGCGATCAAGAAAAAAAGAGCCGGCAGCCATTTCTTTTTCATTTAAGTTCCTCTTTCATTTAAGTTCCTCTCTGCGCGACTCTATATCGCAAGGTTGCCCTTCTGCAACACCTATTATGAATTTCCCGATTCAAAGCCGCCTTTATCATAGTACATTTTCGCTTCCTCTGTCAAGGAAGCAAACCGCCCGCCGTATGGGCATACAGACAGAGAACAGGGCCGGCGCCGCATCGCCGGCCCTGCCCTGCTCCCGTTCACTCATCACATACACAGCACAGCGTCAAACAGCTTTCGCATTCCGCTGCCGAAATCAAGACGCTCCACGCCGCCGGTGGCGGTGATCGGATAGGTGTTGAGCAGCGCTCCGTCGCAATACACCGCGATTTCTCCCATCACCTGGCCGGCCTCGACAGGCGCCGTCACATCGGGCAACAGCGTGATCTCGGTGGACACGGTGTCCGCCTTCCCCTTTTCGACGACGATGCTTTCGGGGATTTCATACTGCATGGCGCAGCTTTCTTCAACCCCAAATTTCACATCGACCGGCGCGAGCTGCGCCGTATCGATCGCAACCGGCGCGAGCTCAAAATTGGCGAAGCCGTATTCCAGCAGCGTGGCGGCGGTAGAAAACCGGCTCGCCGAATCGGGCGAGCCAAGCACGACCGCGATGATCTCCATGCCGTCCCGCTCGGCGCTCGCCGAAATGCAGACCCCCGCCCTGTTGGTGGTTCCCGTTTTGAGGCCTGTGATCCCGCTGAAGGATTTGAGCATCTTGTTTGTGTTGGTCAGCTGCGTTTCTCCGCCGCGCAGCTCATCCGTCCAGATCGTGATATAATTGCGCACCAATTCGTGCCGCAGCACCTCTCGGGACATGATCGCGACGTCGCGCGCGCTGGACATATGCCCCTCTGCGTCGAGGCC
>CAZKRQ010000156.1:0-1886 GCA_964555125.1 uncultured Oscillospiraceae bacterium | reverse complement strand
AGGCCGTTGGCATTTTTGAAGGTCGTCTTCGTCATGCCGAGCGCCTGTGCCTTCTCGTTCATGAGCGCGACAAAGGCCTCCTCGCTGCCCGCGACATGCTCGGCCAGAGCGACCGCCGCGTCGTTGGCAGAGGCCACCGCGACCGCCCGCAGCAGCTCGTCGACCGTCATGGTCTCGCCCGGCTCAAGCCAGATCTGAGAGCCGCCCATCGAATAGGCGTGCTCGCTCGTTGTCACAACATCCTCCAGCGCTACCCGCCCCTCTTCGATCGCCTCCATCACCAGAATCATCGTCATCACCTTTGTGATCGAGGCGATCGCGTGCGGCGCGTCGGCGTTTTCTTCATAAAGCACCGTGCCGGTCTCCCTCTCGACAAGGATGACCTCGTCGGCGTAAACCGGCAGCGCCTCCTTGTTGGCAAACACGGGCGACGCGGCGCAGGCATAGCTGCCCGTCAACAGCTCATAGGCGTCGCCGCCCGCGGTCTCCCAAGCGCCGGCGGTGCCCGTCAACAACATTGCCGCGATCAGAAACACGGCGATCAATCCCATTTTTTTCATCGGCATATCCCTCCATATAATAAAGGGTATGCCGCGGCTCGATTGTTTTTTCCACCTATCCGCAGTATAATGAAATTCCACCGTCAAAACATTCAGAGGTAATCCATTGACTATTTTCTTTTCGACCTTCGGCTGCAAGGTCAACAGCTTTGAGACCGCCGCCATGGCGCAGATCATGCGCGACGCGGGCTATCAGGTCGTCGAGCGGGAGGACGGCGCCGACATCGTCGTCGTCAATTCCTGCACCGTGACCGGGAACGGCGACAAAAAGGTGCGCCAGTATCTGCGCGCCCGCAAGCGCGAAAACCCCGGCGTGATCACCGTGCTGTGCGGCTGCTTTCCCCAGGCCTATCCCGAGCAGGCCCGGCAGTGCCGCGAGGCCGACCTCCTCATGGGCACCGGCAACCGCGCGGCTCTGCCCGGCCTGATCGAGGAATTTTTGCGCACGCGCACCCGCGCCGAACGGATATTGCCCAACCCGGCCAAGCAGTTCGAGCTGCTCTGCGCCGAGCGGCTCGACGGCCACACCCGCGCCTTTCTCAAAATCGAGGATGGCTGCGAGCGCTACTGCGCCTACTGCGTGATCCCCTATGCGCGCGGGCCCGTGCGCTCCATGCCGCTGCGCGAGGTGCGCCGGCAGGCCGAACAGCTTGCCGCGGCGGGCTATCGCGAGATCGTCCTGACCGGCATCAATCTCTCCTTCTTCGGCCGCGAAGAGGGGGTCGATCTCGCCGACGCCGTCGAGGTCATCGCCGGGCTGCCCGGCGTCGAGCGCATCCGCCTGAGCTCCCTGGAGCCGGACATGCTCAACCGGGAGATTTTTGCGCGCATGGCGGCGACCGGCAAGCTCTGCCCGCAGTTTCATCTCGCGCTGCAAAGCGGCTGCGACGCGACGCTGCGGCGCATGAACCGCCACTATACGACGGCGGAATTTGAGGCCGTTGCGGACGGGATCCGCGATTTATTTGACCGCCCGACCTTCACGACCGACGTGATGGTCGGCTTCGCTGGCGAGAGCGAGGAGGATTTCGCCGCCAGCCTCGCCTTTGTCGAAAGCTTCGGATTTCTGAAATGCCATGTCTTCCCCTATTCGCGCCGGGAGGGCACCGCGGGCGCCGGGCTGCCCGGCCAGCTCGAAAAGCAGGTGAAAAACCGGCGCGCCGCGCAAATGGGCGAGGCGGCCGAGCGGGCGCGCCAAAGGGTTTTGTCCTCCTTTGTCGGCGCAACCGTGCGCGTCATCCTCGAGCAGCCTCTCGGCGACGGGTTCACCGGCTATGACGACCGCTATCTGCCCTGCCTCGTCACCGGCGACGCGCTGCGTCCCGG
>CAZKRQ010000155.1:0-5408 GCA_964555125.1 uncultured Oscillospiraceae bacterium | reverse complement strand
GCCATAAGACACACGCCCCTCAAACGTGCCTGTCTGCCGATTCCAGCACACTCGCGCAAAGCAGCATTTAATTGCTGCGTGATGTATTATAGCACACGTTATTCTTTTTTGTCAAGTCTTGTTTGCGCGGGACTGCGATAAAAAATCGCACACAACATCGCGCAGATGCTCCGGCGCAAGGTCAAGCTCGTTGCACTGCGCGACCAGGGCTTCCATCGCCCCGCGGTCGCAGCACACGTCGGGGTATTCCAATGAACCGCAGCGCAAACCATACGTCTCCACCTGCTCGCCGTTCTCCGACTGCATTGCCGTGATTGTCAACTCATAATTCGCCATTTCAAAACGCCCGCCCGTCTGTTTTTTTCCAGAATAGCACTCGGCGGAGAGAATTCTTGTCGAATCCTGACGAATCGCCCCGATTTTTTTTACAAATCTTCGAGCAGTCGGCTGCTCTCTTCGGGGGAGGTGAGCACAGAGACATCCTTCAGCTTTTTTTGAATCTGGCGGGTTCTCACCCCGACAAGCTTGTCCAGCTCGTTGTTCGCCTGATTCAGGCGGTTCTGCGTCGCGACCAGCACATCGCCGAAATTGTCAAACTCGGTTTTCACCGCGCCGAGCACCTTCCAGACCTCGCCCGAACGCTTTTGAATCGCCAGCGTGCGAAAGCCCATTTGCAGGCTGTTGAGCAGCGCCGCCATCGTTGTCGGGCCCGCGATGCTCACCTTGTATTCCCGCTGCAGAACCTCCACCATGCCGCGGCGCACAACCTCCGCATACAGCCCCTCTATCGGCAGGAACATGATGGCGAAGTCGGTCGTGTTCGGCGGGTCGATGTATTTGTCGTGAATATCCTTCGCCGCCATGCGGATGCGCGCAGTCAACTGCTTTGCAGCGGCCTCAACCCGCGCCGCGTCGCCCGTGTCATAGGCGTCGGTCAGCTCGGTGTAGGCGTCGAGCGGAAATTTCGCGTCGATCGGAAGATAGGTGATGCTCCCGTCGTCGCTGGGCAGCTTGACCGCGAATTCCACATGATCGCGGCTGCCCTGCTTTGTCGGGATCTCCCGCTCGTACTGCTCCGGCGACATCATCTGCTCCAGAATCGATCCGAGCTGGATCTCGCCGAGTATCCCGCGCGTCTTGACATTCGAGAGCACCTTTTTGAGGTCGCCCACGCCCGTCGCGAGCGTCTGCATCTCCCCGAGGCCCTTATACACCTGCTCCAGCCGCTCGCTCACGACGCTGAATGACTGGTTCAGCTTGTCGTCGAGCGTCTTTTGCAGCTTCTCGTCGACCGTCTCGCGCATCTTCTCCAGCTTGCGGTTATTGTCCTCCTGCAGTGCGCTCAGCCGGTTTTCCATCGTCGTTCGGATGTTGTCCAGCTTCTGCTCCTGCTGCACCGAATAGTTGCGCAGCGTCTCGCTCACCGCGCGAAAATTGTCGTATACGCCCTTGTTCAGCGCGCCCATCGCCGCGTCCTGCCGCTCAAAGGAAGCCGACAGCGTCTTTTGCAGCATATTGGTCATCGTCAACAGGGTGCTCGACGTCTCCTTGCGGGATTCGCGCAGCTCGGTCTGCATCTCCTCGCGCAGCGCGCTCAGGAGCTCGCCGCTGTCGTCCCGGCGGCGGGAAACACGCGCCAGCACCAGCGCCGTCATAATAAAGCACGCAAACGAGACGGCAATCGCCGCAATCTCCAGAATGTGAATCGCTTCCATCCAAGGCCCTCCTCTTCTCTCTCACCGTCTGATCGTGGTTTTCGGCTCGGTGCCCGCGCGCAGACGCGCCAGATTGCTTCGGTGCGTGTAAAAGACCAGCGCGCCCATGCCCGCCGCCAACAGCGTCGGCGCCGCCCACGCCTCGCCCCGCATAAGACAAAAGACGAGCGTCACAAGCGGATAGCACGCCGCCACGGCCAACGAGCCGATCGACACGGTTCTACTTATTGCAAATGTAATCGCGAAAATAACTGCAAGTATACTCAAAGCCAGCGGGTTCAGCACAAGCAGAATCCCCGCGCTGGTCATGACCCCCTTGCCGCCGCGAAAGCCGAAATAAAGCGGAAAGAGATGCCCCGCCAACACAAACAGCGCCGCCAAACAGCCGCCGGCATAGGCGCTCCATGCCGCGAGGCCAAACAGCCAGCGTCCCCATAAAATCGCCGCCGTGCCCTTGGCGAAATCGCCGAGGCCGGTCAAAACGCCGGGCAGAACCCCCGCCGAGCGCAGCACATTGGTCATGCCCGCATTTCCGCTGCCCATCGTGCGGATATCCTTTTTTAGAAACAGCCGGGTTGTGATGACGCCAAAGCTCAGCGAGCCGAGCAGGTATGCGCCGACCGCCGTCAAAAGCGCCGCCAACCAGCCGCTCATGCCTTATCCCCTCTCTCCCTCACGACAATGCGGACCGGCGTGCCCTCGAGCCCAAAGGTTTCCCTGATCTGGTTCTCGAGGTAGCGCTGATAAGAGAAGTGAAAGAGGTCTGCGCGGTTGACAAACATCACAAACGTCGGCGGCCTTGTAGAGGGTTGGGTCATATAATAAATCTTGAGCCGCTTGCCCTTATCCGAGGGCGGCTGCACACGGGCCGTGGCCCGCGCAAGCAGGTCGTTGAGCGTCCCCGTCGTGATGCGCATCGCGTTTTGGGTGTCGACAAACTGAATCAGCTCGAGCAGGCGGTCGATCCTCTGGCCGGTTTTGGCCGAGATAAAGATGATCGGCGCATAGGCCATAAAGCTGAAATCCTTCTCATACTGCTTTCGCTGCTGCTCCATCGTTTTTCCGTCTTTTTCGACAAGATCCCATTTGTTGACCGCGATGACACAGCCCTTCCCCTGCTCATGTGCATAGCCCGCGACCTTGCTGTCCTGCTCGGTGAAGCCGACCGTCGCGTCGATCATAATCACGCAGACATGCGCCCGGTCGACCGCCGCAAGCGACCGCATCACGCTGTATTTTTCAATCTGGTCGTCGATGCGCCCCTTTTTGCGCATACCGGCCGTGTCGATGAAGGTAAACTTCCCATGCTCGTTCTCGACCGTCGCGTCGACCGCGTCGCGCGTCGTGCCCGCGATCTCCGACACGATCATGCGCTCCTCGCCGATAAGCCGGTGGATGAGCGAGCTTTTGCCCGCGTTGGGCCGCCCGATGACGGCGACCCTGACGTCGTCCTCCCCCTCCTCCTCGGGCTCGACGGGGCGAAGATAGGCGCACACCGCGTCGAGCAGATCGCCGGTGCCGTGCCCGTGCACCGAGGAGACCGGCAGGGGCTCGCCGATGCCCAGCGAATAAAAATCATAAATCGCCAGCGGCGTGTCGCCGACCGTGTCGCACTTATTGACGCACAGCACAACCGGCCGGCCGCTTTTTTGCAGAATCGACGCGATTTCACTGTCCGCCGCCGTCACCCCCGCGCGCAGGTCGACGACCATCACGACGACGTCCGCCATGTCGATGGCGAGCGCCGCCTGCTCGCGGATATGCGAGAGCATTTCGTCATCTGAGCCGGTCTCGATGCCGCCCGTGTCGATGAGCTGAAAGCGGTAATTCTGCCACTCACAGTCTCCATAGATCCGATCCCGCGTCACGCCCGGCGTGTCGTCGACGATCGAGCGGCGCTCGCCGATCAGCTTGTTGAAGAGGGTCGATTTGCCCACATTGGGCCGTCCGACCACCGCAACCACATTTTTTGCCATTTTCTTCACCCTTATCCATTTCGCATACGCGAAAGCCTTCTGTCCTGTCACGGTCTGCGGCGAATGCGCGATCCGCCCGCCCTCAATGGAAAGAACCCGCGGCCGCAGGGAACCGCCCCGCCGGTTCGCATTCCACGCGCCTGTCCCGCATCCGATATTTCTGAGAAAATTATTCCCGTCCGGCCGGAAAGCTCCCGGCCCGCCGGATTTTTCGGCTGTAAATCCAGCGGCAAAAGCGTCGGCGGGATGGAAACGCGGTGCATCCGCCGGGTTGTGCCGCCACTTCTCCGTGGACGGCTTACCGTCCAAGCAGGGCGTCGACAAGGTCTCCGCCGTCCCCGACAACGCGCAGCGGCTTTCCCAGGCGCTGCGCGAGCTCCTCCAGCGTGACGCTGTCCAGAAACATATCCCCTTCGCGGCGCAGCATATTTTCGGGGATCAGAATTCGACCGGCGCGCAGCGCGCGCCCCGCAAGCTGTTTTTGGATGTCTGTCGCCGTCACAAGGCCGGAAACGGAGACATTCCCCCCAAAAAAATCGTTTCGGATCGGTATGATCTCACAGTGAAAGCCCGGGAAACGATCGCGCAGCGCCCCGAACAGCTTTTCGAGCGGAGCGGCTGCCAGGGTGCCCGTCACGACGACCGCCTCATGCGGGTCGCTGTCGCCCTCTTCTGCGGCAACCGCCGCGTGAAATTCCTCCGCGAGCTGTGCGAGCATTCCGACGCCGTTTTCAAGCTGTAGCAGCTCGTCATAGCGCGCGAGCGGCGGGATCGGCCTGTTCGCCATAAGATAAAATTCATCCGCCGCGTGCACGAGATTCTCGCCGTATTGCTCCCTGCACCGCGCGGCCCACCGCTCGACCGTCTCGAGCACCGCCAGGCCGCTCTGCCGGTCAAACGCCGTGAGCGCCGTCAGGTTCTGGCGGTGGGCCGTCAGCCCGACCGGCACACAGGCGATCGAGCGCACGGCGGGATGCAGCGCCGTCAGATCGGCGAGGGTCTTCTCAAGCTGCGGACCGTCGTTATAGCCGGGACACAGCACGATCTGGCAGTTGATGTCGATGCCGGCCTGCGCGAGCTTATTTAAATAGCGCAGCTTGTCGCCCGCGAAGCGGTTGCCCATCATGCGGCAGCGCAGCGACGGGTCGGTCGTGTGCACCGAAATATTGACCGGCGCAATGCGCATCTCGATGATTCGGTCAATCTCGTGGTCGCTCAGGTTGGTCAGCGTGATATAGTTGCCGAACAAAAAGGAGAGCCGCTCGTCGTCGTCCTTGAAATAGAGGCTCTCGCGCAGGCCGGGCGGCAGCTGATCGATAAAGCAGAAAATGCACCGGTTCGCGCAGGAATGCTGCCTGTCCATGAGAAAGCTCTCGCTCTCCAGGCCGAGCTCCTCATACTCTTTTTTATGAACGCGCAGCTCCCGCACAGCGCCGTTCCCGTCCTGAACGGCGAGCAGAAGCCGCGCCGCCGTCGTGTAAAATCCATAATCGAGCACGTCGTTGACCGGCTTGCCGTCGACCGAGAGCAGGGTTTCCCCGGGCCGGACGCCGCAGCGCGCCGCCGGGCTCCCCTTCGCCACCTTGTTGATTAAAACCGCCATTGCTTCTTCCGCCTTGAATAAAAAAGACGAGGAAAATCCTCGTCTTTCCGATTTGAGAACTTATGCTTCCTTGTTGATGACTTCTCTGCCCTTGTAATAGCCGCAGTTTCCGCA
>CAZKRQ010000154.1:0-5428 GCA_964555125.1 uncultured Oscillospiraceae bacterium | reverse complement strand
AAAGATGTTTCCACCCTTTTTAACTAACACAGAAAATTTATTATTTCATCCCATTATTAAAGAAAGGATTCAATTATGGAGCAAAATACCGCAGAAAAGAAACAGATCATCTTCGATACTGTGATTCGCGCCGTAACCGGCATCTCAGAAGACGCGTACAAGCTGCTATTGGAAGCACATGCCCGCGAAACCAATGAAACCGCGAAAAGTATGCTCTCTTCTATGCTCGACAATATCAAAATTGCAAAAGCCAAAGATAAAGCCGTTTGTCAGTCTCCGGGTTACCCTACCTGCTGGGTCATGCATGGCGAGAGTTCTTTCCCCTGCTATGTGCGTGAAGCCGTTTGCGACGCGCTGGCCGAAGCCACCAAGCGAGGTTATCTGCGTCCCAGCATGGTTGATCCTCTGTCTCGTCAAAACTCCGGCAACAACACCGGCGCAGGCGTTCCCAATATAGAATATGAATTTTGTCCCGGACAGGAATATGTAGATTTTTACATAAGCCTAAAAGGCTGCGGTGCAGAGCTTGGCAACGCGATGCAGATTCTCACACCGGCGAAGCTCGGCAAAAATTTGGTCGGGCTTAAGCGGTTTGTTCTCGACACCGTTATCGCTGCAGGCGGTAAGCCCTGTCCTCCTTATGCAATCGGTATCGGCATCGGAGGACAAATGGATGTCGCCAGCAAGCTCTCTCGAAGGGCGGTCAGCATCCGCCCGTGGAACGATACAAATCCTGACCCGGAGCTCGCCGCATTGGAGGCCGAACTCAAAAATACAATTAACAGCCTGGGTCTGGGCGCGGCTGGAATCGGGGGCGACACCGTCTGCTTAGGCGTTAAAATAAATAAAGTTCATACCCACACAGCTATTGCGCCTGTAGCAATCAATTTTCATTGCTGGGTCGCGCGCCGCGCAGGTGTACGAATTTATCCGAACGGCAGAACTGAAGTACTCCTTTAATTTAGAAAAGAGGCATTGTATATGAAAACCTACGAACTCTCCTTACCTCTCAACGACGCCGACGTTCGACAGCTCAAAATCGGCGACGTGGTCTATCTGACCGGGCATATTTATACCTCGCGTGATATGGCACATCTTAAATATAAGGCGCTGCTGGAGGGAGCCCAGACGTTGCCAAAAAATTTTGCAGGAGCAGCCGTCTTTCATGCCGGCCCGGTCGCTCTGAAAAACAGCGAGGGCAATTGGGATCTCCAGGTAATCGGCCCAACAACCAGTATTCGCATGGAACCCTACGCGGACATGGTGGGCAAAATGGGGATCAAAGCTCTTATCGGCAAAGGCGGTATGGCTGAAGATACGCAACGCGCAACGGCACAGTATGGATATGTATATTTGCAGGCTGCTCCCGGCTGCGGGGCCAAACTTGCTGAAGGCATCAACCGCATCTGCGATGTTCACTATCTCGAAATGGGTATGCCCGAGGCCCTCTGGGATCTTGAAGCCGATCATTTTGGCCCTCTTGTTGTCGGTATGGACTGCGAAGGCAACAGCATTTACGCTAATTTAAAGAAAAAAGCGGTTGAAAAAATAAACAGCCTCTATTAATTTATGGGAATAAAGGAGTTGACACCGTTATGGAATATCGTATCGAACATGACTCCATGGGTGAAATGCAAGTGCCCACCAATAAATATTGGGGTGCGCAAACTCAGCGCAGCCTTCAAAATTTCGAAATCGGCACCGAAAAAATGCCCGTAGAGATCATCCGCGCTTTTGCGGTCTTAAAAAAAGCGGCCGCTTTGGTTAATTTTGATTTAAATAAGCTTGATGAAAATCGTTGCAATATCATCTGTAAGGTCTGCGATGAGATCTCACAGGGTAAATTAGACGGCAACTTTCCTCTAGCAGTATGGCAAACGGGCAGTGGTACACAGTCCAACATGAACGTGAATGAAGTTATTGCCAACCGTGGCAACGAGCTCGCAGGGGAGAAACTTCTGCACCCGAACGATCACGTGAATATGTCTCAGAGCTCAAATGACACCTTTCCGACCGCAATGCACATCGCCGCCTCATGTGAAATCAAGAATGCTCTTTTCCCTGCTATCGACCGCATGATTACCACGCTACAAAACCTTGAAAAAGAAAATGAAGGCATTGTCAAAAGCGGCCGCACACATTTGCAGGATGCCACTCCGATCTCATTTTCTCAGGAAATCAGCGGCTGGCGTGGAATGTTAGAACGCGACAAAGCAATGCTGTCGAATGCTCTGACTCACCTACAGCATATCGCACTCGGAGGCACAGCCGTGGGTACAGGACTGAACGCGCATCCGGAATTTGCTTCTCGTGTTGCCAGAGCTGTGGCGCAACTTATCAATATGCCTTTCGAGACATCCGAAAATAAATTTCAAGCGTTAACTTCCAAGGATGAGCTTGTTTTTGCACACGGAGCTTTAAAAGCATTGGCGGCTGATCTTATGAAAATTGCCAATGATATACGTTGGCTGGCCAGTGGTCCCCGCTGTGGCTTAGGAGAAATTTTCATCCCTGAAAATGAACCGGGAAGCTCTATCATGCCGGGCAAGGTCAATCCGACCCAGTGTGAGTCGGCAACGATGGTCGCCGTTCAGGTCATCGCCAATGACGTCGCCGTCGGTATGGCGGCGTCTCAGGGCAATTTCGAATTAAACGTTTTTATGCCCGTCTGTATTTACAATTTTCTTCAATCCGTTCGTCTTCTTTCGGATTCTCTCACTTCATTTGAAAAAAACTGCGTACGCGGCATCAAAGCTAATCGCGAAAAAATGCACAACAATCTTCACAATTCATTGATGCTTGTAACTGCAATCAGCCCAAAAATCGGCTACGAAAACGCTGCGAATACAGCAAAATATGCGCACCAAAAAAATATTTCTCTACGTGAGGCGTGTATCACGCTCGGTTATTTGAGCGGCGAAGAATTCGATGCGATTTTTCACCCTGAAGAGATGATTTGAATCTATACCAACTTACAATGAGAGGATTCAAATGGACAGTGTTCTCGTACTCTCTTTAAACACAGTATTCCCTTTGCTCTTTATGATGTTGGTCGGCATATTTTTTCGAGCTAAAGGAATGCTGAATGAGAGCACAATCGGACAATTAAATCGCATCTGCACCTCGTTTTTCATTCCATTCCTTCTATTTAATAATATCTATTCCGCCGATTTGCGCGCTGCGTTTCGAATCGAGATTTTTTTGTTTGAAGTTTGCTGCGTTATTTCATTTTTCGTCTTACTCTATTTCCTATTACCTCTGTTTGTGAAAGATCGCAAGCTGCAGTATTCCCTGTTTGCCGCCTTACAGTGGCCTAACTGCACCATGTTCGGTTTACCGATTCTGACCACCCTGTGCGGTGCAGAGGGACAGGCCATCGGAACAATTATGATTGTCACGGTTGCCCCCCTTTTCAGCATCGGCTCTGTCATTTTAACCGAGCTATACGGCAGAAACGGCAAAGTCAATATCCTACATCTGCTCCGCCATGTATTTTCGACTCCTATTCTTTTGGGCTCACTGTTCGGGATCGTGCTGAATCTGGCAAACATCTCGCTGCCCAACATTTTTCTTATTCCTATCCGAACTGTCGCAGGTTTGGCCGCCCCGTTAGCTTTGATTATGCTTGGTGGTTTTTTTACACGCTCAACTATGTCGGGCCTCTCCAAATATGTGATGCTTGGCTGTGCATTGAAACTTATTGTTTTCCCTTCAATAGTGCTGTTTGCCGCCCTTCTTTTTGGCATTCAGGGTCTGCCACTCATTTCGCTTGTCGTCATTTTTTCATCTCCGAGCGCGGTGTCAACCTTTTCCATCGCTGAGGAATCCTTTGCAAATCGCGAACTATCGGCTCTCATGGTTTCCTTCTCCTCTTTGTTATCTGTTTTAACATATTTTATCTGGATCGTCGTTCTTCACTGGACTAATTTATTCTGATATCCCATTTATTTCGCTAATGACTACTTTTGGAGGTGTTATTCCGATGATTGAAGTATTTGGCAAAACCTGCCTCAACGGGCAAAAACTTTTCTTTTCAATTGACGGTCCATCATATGCCAATCGCGCCGTTATGCAAATTCCTGTCATTGTTCTGTGTGGTGCCAAGGAGGGCCCAACCTTCTGGATTAACGGCACTGTCCACGGGGACGAGCTTAACGGCTCCTATGCCGCTTGGCAACTCGTCCGCGCACTCGACCCGCAGGAAGTCAGCGGCAACATTGTCGTCACTCCGATCGCGAATGTCGCGGCCTTTGTCGATCAGCACAAAATTTCCCGCATTGATGATCTTGACATGGACACACAATTTCCGGGGGATGCAAACGGTATGGCTGCCCAGATGGTCGCCAAACTCATTTATGATGAAATAAAAAAGAACGCATCCTTTTTGATCAACTTTCACACCATTTCCCGTCTGTATGACTCGCAACCCTATACCGTCAGCAAAATCGTTCCGGGTGCCGACCCGCAAGTCAACAAAACAGCTCTCGATCTCGCGTTGACTTTTGGCGTTAAAGCAAATTGTGTTGTTGATCTTTCTTCTGCGACGGGTGAATTGCCGGGTGTAACAAACGGCGCTTTGGACATCACCTGTATTAAAGACGGCATACCCGCTTTCATGGGCGAAATGGGACACGGTGGTGTTGCCGATCCCGCAATTATGGAAGTAGCCAAGCAGGGACTTATTAATGTTATGGTCTCACAGGGCATGCTTCAACGCAACATCGCTAAATGTGAAAAACAATACCGCATCACAAAAAGAAAATTTGTTCGCAGCCAAATCGGTGGTCTAATCGAAATGGACTGTAAACCTGGCGATATTCTAAAAAGGGGGACATCGCTCGCACATTTTCATTACTATGACGATAATCTCATTCCCTACATTGCGGAACAGGACAGCTATGTGATTGCGACAAGAGTGTGTCCTGCCTTCAACTCCGGGGATCGTGTCGCTTTCCTCGGACTTGAATGGGAAGAACTTTGACAGAAATTCTCATTTACTTGAGCCTATATCCTCTCTCAATGCTACACAAAAACAATCCAATCTACTTGCAAATTGAAGCACCGTCAAAAGTGCCAGACGTATCTTAATATAGAAGAGTAGAATAAGCACTAATATGGCTTGTTGTTCACGGATGTCAACAGCAGGCCTTTTAGTGCGAGTGTCCAAGAGCAGAGTTAAAGGAAGTCAAAGAGAGAAAAGGGAAGGTTGGTCCCCGGGTGGAGGGAACAATAGCGGTCTTTCTGGAGGCCGAAGCTCGCTTTCGCGCCCGTAACCCTGATGCTTCTGTCCCTTTTTCTTTCGTTGACTTCCTTTAACAATGTGTTTAGACGCTTCCCATTTGAGCCAGTGAGTTGACAGACGGCGGGCAAACGGATATAATGACAGATAGAGAGGCGCTGCGGCAAGCGGTTAGCCCTTAGTCAGAGA
>CAZKRQ010000153.1:0-5457 GCA_964555125.1 uncultured Oscillospiraceae bacterium | reverse complement strand
CCTTGAGGAAGATGCGGCTCCAGAGAACCGAAAAGATGCTGTAGGAGGCGATGGCGGGCGCGGCGACGATCGCGTTGGCGCCGATGGCGAAGATATAGGCGAATTGGCCCGCCGTTTCACAGACGGCGGCGGCGCCCTTCCACTTGTCGTTCTTCAGGGTGAAGCGGTCTTTTTTGACAAAAACGATATAGATAAACGCGACAACCGCGCACAGCAGAAAGGTCAGCTCATAGGAGATATTCGCGCTCTCCTCGTCGAGATAAATGTCGAGCACAAAGGCGTCCGCGAAGGTGCCGAGCGCATCGAGAATGCAATACAGGATCGGGAACAGGATCGCCTTGAGGCTGCGCGTATATTTGCGCGGCGGCGCGAGCTCGCCCAGCGCCCGGTCGCGGTCGGCGGCGCGCTTTTCCAACACACCGAGGAGGAATACGCCCACGCAGATCAGCACGACGGCGAGCAGCTGTATGCCGGTCATGGTCTGCTTGAGGACGAAATAGCACAGCAGCGTGACAAGCGCGCCGGAGGAGTTGCAGATCGGCGAGCTGACCGACAGCTCGATATAGCGAAGGCCAACATAGCCGAAGACCATCGAGACGATGTACAGCGCGGAAACGGGCAGATAGACGACCAGGCTGCGCAGGTCATAGGGCGTTTTGTCGACGAAAAGCATCCAGAGCGCGTGCAGGCCCATTACGGCGCCGACGGCGCACACCATCTTCCAATGGCTGAGCTTGTCCGAGGGCTGGCTGCCCAATTTGGAAAAGAGGTCTGAGCCGCTCCAACAGAGAATGGCGCAGACCGAAAAAACGAACCACATAGTTTTAACTCCTCTTGCTGCTTTAATAAAGTGTTTTTATTTTACAATAGCGTCGGGAGGGCGCGCTAGTGCAGAAATCGACAAAGAAAAGAGCTGTCACATGCGGATTTTGCGAAAATATGACGGTTTCAGAGCGCCGGATTGAGAATCGCGCGGCGATTTGCTATACTGAATCCAAAAAGAGAGGGTGAGGGTATGCGGAGCATTGCGGACAAAGGAGAACACGCGGCCCGGCGCTTTTTTCTGCTGTTGGCGGCGTCGGCGGCCGCCTGCGCGGTGTGCATCCTGATTTTTGGCATTCGATACGAATCCAACGACGATGCGGCAATGGCAAATATCGCGGCGGGCGCTTTTGGGCCGCAGAGCCAATACCTGATATTCAGCAATGTTTTTTACGGATGGCTGCTCAAGGGGCTGCGGCTCGCGTTCCCCTCTGTTTCGTGGTATACGCCGGCCGCCCTGTTCCTGCTGGTCGTGGCGTTTGCGGCGGCCGGCAGCGCCTTGCTTCGCCGGTTTGGCCCTCGAAGGGGTGTCGCGGTGTGGCTGATTGTTGTGGTGCTGCTTGGGCCGAGCCTGTGGTGCAGCCTGCAATTCACGAAAACGGCCGCGTTTTTGATCGCCGCCGGCTTTCTTGTGATGGTCGGCCGGCTTGACGCGCTTGGCTGGGGCTTTGCGGGCGGGGCGGCGCTCGCGCTGTTCGGCAGCATGATCCGCTATGATCTGTTTTGGCCGGTCGCCGCGATCGCGGCGGGTGCTATGGCGTTCGCGTGGCACGCACTGGGCGGCCGAAAGGAGAAGGGCCGCGCGATCGCTGCGGTCGCGGCCGTTGTGGCGCTGTGCGCGTGCGTGCAGGCGGCGGGCGTGGCGGTCATGCGCGCCGACCCCGGTTGGGCGCATTATCTGGACTATAACAAGGCGCGCGTCGAGCTGATGGATTATAAGATTTATTATGCCAGTGAAGAGACAGCGTTTGATTTCTATGACTGTGAGGTTTATGAGGCAGAATATGAAATAATTCGCGACTGGAACACCAACGATCCCGACTTTTTTACGATCGAGAGGTATCGTGCTTTGAGCGATGCCATCCAACGGCCATCGATTGGCACAGCGCTTTTTGGTTATTTTGCAACATTACCTCGGTTTCTTTTTTCCGGCGCGGGGATGCTCTTTTTTGCGGCGTTTGCCGCCGCGCTGCCGGCGTGCGACAAAAAAACGATCTGGTTTCCGCTGGCGACAGCGGCGGTGACGTTTGGAGGCATGCTTGTTATTTCGTGGGCCGGGCGGTTGATTGAACGAGTTGCTCATTCGCTGCTTCTTGCGGCGGCGCTGCTTTTGCTTAGCTGCGCTAGCCTGGGAGAGCAGAGCAGGGTAAAGAAATGGAAGGTGCCACTTTGTTCGGTTTGTACCGTGTTTTTGCTTGTTGGTGTGCTGAGTCTGATCCCTCTGCGCGCGCAGATCCTTTATTTCGGCGGCAAGTCGACGCCGCCGGTTCCGGGTGCGTCGGATAAGGAGCACCTGTACCTTCTGGATACGGATCGGTTTGACCCCATGATGGGATACGATGTGTGGCACGCCAGGCCGGAGGGTACCTTCTCGAACATCGTCTTTCTCGGCGGCTGGCTGAGCGAGTCTCCCTTTCAGGTGAAGGCGATGGAGGACTACGGCACCCGCAACCCCTACCGCGATTGTGTCGGCAACGAGCGCGTTCTGCTGGCCGAGAGCGTAAACATCCACGACGTCAGCCGCTATATCATGCTGCACTACGACATCGATTCCCGCCTGACGCTTTTGCCGAGCGGATTTTACCGCGTAGAAACCTGAAACGCGGGAAAGAACACAAGACTGGCCGAGGGAGCATTCTGACACACGTTTTAAAAATTTGCTGGGCAGCAAGAATACAAGGCATAAGAAACAGCCCCTTTAGGGGCCGCCATAAGTCAGCAATGCAGCCGGCCGGCCCATTCGCGGGCCGCTTGAGGGTTTCGTCCGTATCGTGTTTTTTACAGGGTTATTCCAAGCCCCCGGCTTTGCCGTGGAGCCTGCCTTTTGAACTGCAAAGCCCCCTCGAGTGAGGGGGCTTTGCTCTATTTCGCGCTCACTGCTACGCCGGCTGAGGTGTCTGGCGCTTTCGCAATCTCTCCTGGGCGTGCGCAACCACGATAGAGATAGACTCGGAGACGGTGGGCGAAGCATAGAGTGGATAACCGGCCAGCTCCTTCAGACGGGCGGGGTTGACAGCCCACGCGCGATGGCTGATTGTGCGAATATTTCACTCAATGCGGCCCGTTTCGCGTCCATGCCTATTGGGCAGATGATGGGACGGGAGACATAAAGGATGAACTTTTATAAAAAACGCAAAAACATTTGTGAATTTCGATAAACAGAAAAATTTTTCGTTTACACGACTCCGTCATTAATGTTCTCCTCTTATAAAAAGAGGAGGGGAATTATGGCATTTAACATTGAATTGGCGAAGGACGTGCGCCGCGTGCGAAACGAAAAGAAACTGACACAGGCACAGCTTGCCGAGAAGCTGGGCGTGGACACGCGCACCGTGCAAAACATCGAGGGAGGAAAGGTTCCGAAAGGCGAAACGCTGCTGCGTCTGTTGTGGATTTTCGGCTTGGACGCGAATTATTACGCGGCGCTCGCCGCCGAAGACGAGCGGGAGATTGTCTATTAGATTCTGTTTTCTTTTGTCGCCTCGCTGTCAACACGGCGGGGTTTTTGCAAAGTGGCGTTAGGTTTTTATATCAGCATTTTCACGTTTAAACGGCCTGCAACCGCCGAAAAGATCCAGCCAGGCGGTTTTTCTGTTTATTAAAACTAAGACCACCGTTTTCAGGTGGCCTTAGCGCGGGAAGGCTTAATAAAGCGGCCGCTCTTTGTCCGTGATCACTTCGCCAGTTTTTTCTCGCAGAGGGCTGCAACGCAGCAGCGGGAGCAATCCCAACCACGCGCAGAACAGACAGCCCGTCCGTGCAGAACCAGACGATGGCAAAAGTCATTGCCCTTTTCGGGCGCAATGATTGCGCGCAGCTGTTTTTCAACGACGGCGGGGTTGGTGCTGTCGGTCAGGCCCATTCGGCCGCAGAGGCGAATGCAGTGGGTGTCGCAGACAATCGCGGGCTTGCCGTAAACGTCGCCGACGATGAGGTTGGCGCTCTTGCGCCCCACGCCGGGCAACTTGAGAAGCTCGTCAATTTCGTCGGGCACCCGGCCGCCGTATTCATGAACCAGCATATTCATCGCGGCGTGGATGTCCCGCGCCTTGGAGGCGCCGAGGCCGCAGGGGCGCACGATTTCCTCAATTTGCGCCGGCGTCGCGGCGGCGAGCGCCTCGGGGGAGGGATATTTTGCATAGAGCTCCTGCGTCACAATGTTGACGCGCGCGTCGGTGCACTGCGCGGCGAGCCGCACCGAGACAAGCAGCTTCCAGGCGTCGTCATAGTCCAGCGTGCACTCCGCAAGCGGATATTCTTTCTCAAGCGCCGCAACGATTTTGGCGGCGCGCTCTTTTTTTGTCATAAAATCACCTGCCTTGCAGCATTATAACGCAAATGCGGTCAAATTTCTACAAGACCCGGGGATAAAACGCGTCTTTTAGCGTATTACTTAAAAAAGAAGGAGAAGCGGGTGCTGATCTCTTATGGAATTCGATTCGCTTGGCAATGGATAGTTATGGCTTAGCCTCCCACACAATGGTACGATTTGGGCTTTCAACATGGACGAAGCTCTTTTTCGATAAAAACACCC
Source organism: uncultured Oscillospiraceae bacterium (assembly GCA_964555125.1). Lineage (GTDB taxonomy): Bacteria > Bacillota > Clostridia > Oscillospirales > Ruminococcaceae > CAZKRQ01. The sequence continues at coordinate 881 of CAZKRQ010000153.1, read as the reverse complement.
CAAAATATCTGCTTACCCCGAAATCGGATAAGCAGATATTTTAGGGCATAAATCAAGGCCATCCGCATAGAAGATGACCTTGATGCTATTCATATATGTATGTTAAGCGAAATGATCCTTGAGAATGGCGCCCAAATAAACTTGGAGAAAAATTCTGTAAAAATTCAGCGTTTACGGTGCAAGCCTCGAACGCGAACACTCCTATTTTTTAACGACGGGGATCCAGACCTCAAACCGCGCGTTGTCGGGATCGGGGTTCAGATAAACCTCTATATCGGGCGCGTCGGCGTATTCATAGCCCGAGGCCGGCAGCCACTCGGTGACAATGCGCCGTTCCAGCTCCTGAATGGCCGTGTTGGGCCCTGCGCCGGAAAAGATGGCCCAGTGGGACGCGGGAACGCGGTATTCTTCAAAAGCGCCGCGCTCTTTTGTGCTCGCGACGGCGATAAAGTAGCGCCACGCCTCGCCGTCTCCGCAGGCGCTCACGCCCAGCAGCCCGCGCGGCTCCGCGTCCATCTTTTCCGCCAATTTCGGCAGAGTCCCGTTTTGCGAAGCGTCCTGCCACAGGCCGGGGACAACCATAAAATTCTTTTCGACCTCATGCTGCAGCGGGGCGGATATGCCGAGCACGCGAAACGCGTCCTTTGTCTCGAGGCGGTATTCCATTTCTTCGCCGCCGCTTATGGTGAGATGGAACACGAAGGGCGGATAGGATTTCACCGGGATCCCGCCGCGCTTGACGGCGGAGGGCGCGACGCCGTGAACGCTTTGAAAAGCGCGGTTGAAGGCCGTGGGGGAATGATAGCCGTATTTCACCGCTATATCCGTGATTTTTGCCGCGCTGCCTTGCAACTCCGCCGCAGCCAGAGACATCCTGCGCC